>JAHEBN010000264.1 GCA_024645245.1 Jiulongibacter sp.
AATATCAAAGATAACCCTAATTATCAGCCATTTAATTTAAATAATTTATATGTGGCATTGGTTGGTGATAATGCTACATTTGGTCAGACTTCCCCTTTAAATGGTTACAGATACCGGATTCAGGCCGGAAGATATTTTGGTCAAATATCTTACACGGAAGTCCTGGTTGATGCCCGGAAATACATCTATTTGAAACCGTTTACTTTGGCAGGAAGATTTGAGTATCAAGGAAGATTAAATGCCTCAAATATTGATAAATTAAACTATATAAATCCCCTCTATCTGGGTTTTCCATGGAATATGCATGGTTTTTACGGCAATGCATTTTTTAAGCAACAATATGCCGGCCAGATCACTCAAACCGCACTTACCGGAGATCAAATGGCTGTTGCCAATTTTGAAATCAGGTTACCTTTTAGTGGTGCCAAAAAGCTGGCTTTAATTGATTTTAATTTTCTGCCGACAGATTTAAATTTCTTTTTGGATATGGGTACTGTATGGTCACCAGAAAAGAAGATCGGCCAATATTATACTTTAGAGGCGATAGATTCCTCTACCAATCAATTTAAAAATGATCCATTTGTCACAACTGGCTTAAGTCTACGAATCAACCTAATGGGATATCTTATTCTGGAACCCTATTTTGCATTACCTTTTTACAATGGTCAAAAACAAAGTACCGTTTCAGGAATAAACTTTATGATTCCGGGTTGGTAAAATTTGGTTAATCCCAAATTACAGACTTATATTTGCACTCCTTAAAAAAAGGGGATGTAGCTCAGTTGGCTAGAGCGTTTGACTGGCAGTCAAAAGGTCGTCGGTTCGAGCCCGATCTTCTCCACAAAAGCCTGATTATCAAATGATTTTCAGGCTTTTTTATTACTTATAATTTTGAAGTGCTTTAATTAATTTACTATTCTCGCTTGCCGTTCCAACACTGATCCGTATGCAATCCTCACACAATACCACGTTTGTACGATCTCTTACAATAATTTTTTGATCAAGTAAATAAAGAAAGACCTCCTTTGCATTTTTAAATTTTACAAGAAGTTGGTTAGAATCGGAGGGAAAAATATGTCTGACGATGCTTAATTCTATCAGATTCTTAAATAATTTGAAACGTTCCGCCTTTATTTTTTCAACGTATTTGTCTTTGGTATTTACATTTTCCAGAGCTTTCAAGATCATTTTCTGTGACAGTAAATTCAAATTATAAGGGTATTTAATTTTATTTAAAACCGTTATAAGTTCTGAGTTGGCATAAGCCATTCCAACCCGTAATCCGGCCATTCCCCATGCTTTTGAAAATGTCTGTAATACAACCAGATTTTCATATTTATCCAATTTTGAAATAAATGAATTTTGATCGGCAAAATCAATATATGCTTCGTCCACAATGATTAGCTTATTGGGATATTTTTCCAACAGACTTTCGATTTTAAATGATTCGATTAAATTCCCGGAAGGATTATTCGGGGAACAAATCCATATCATTTTAGTATGTTCATCTGCCTGAGCATATACAGCCTCTAAATCTAATTTAAATTCAGAATTGAGTATAGCTGACTTAACTTTAACTTGCTGTATATCAGCACATACTTTATACATTCCGTAAGTCGGAGGCAAAATTACTATATTATCAATATGCGGTTCACATACTGCTTTGATTAGCAAATCTATGGCTTCATCCGAGCCATTACCCAAAAATATTTGCTC
Organism: Jiulongibacter sp.; assembly: GCA_024645245.1. Lineage (GTDB taxonomy): Bacteria > Bacteroidota > Bacteroidia > Cytophagales > Spirosomataceae > JAHEBN01. Next base: position 1,717 of record JAHEBN010000264.1, read on the forward strand.
GGGTTGTGCACCTTTTAGGCTTGATAATTTATTTTTTATTTCCCACTGATATGGATCTGGATAGCGATTCAATTTTCCACCACTTACTGAACCAAAAGGGTTTTCATTGGCATCCAGAAATACACCTTCTTTGCCGCTGTATTCGTCACGAGCAGATGAATAAGGAGTTAGATTTAATAAATAGGGTCTAATTATGGATTTTATCACACTTTTATTTTTTGTTGGGCAAAATTATAATTTTAGTGTAAAAAAGAATCTAAAAAGGCATGTTTGTTTTAATGTTCTTCATCTTCTGATTCACTTAAGCCTTAGTTTTATTAATTTTACATAAAAACCAGTACCAGTGAACAAAGAAATAATTCAGGACTACTTTAAAACTTTACAAGATAAAATATGCCATTCGTTGGAAGAAACCGATGGTTTTGGCAAGTTTCAAGAAGATTTATGGCAACATGTGGATGGAGGTGGAGGCAGAACTCGCCTGATTGAAAATGGAAATATTCTTGAAAAAGGAGGGGTGAATTTTTCAGCAGTAAGTGGAGTAGTGGGGCCGGAGCTCAAAAAGCAATTGAATATTGAAAACGAAGCCGATTTCTTTGCAACCGGTGTTTCCATTGTGCAGCATCCCAAAAGCCCAATGGTGCCGATAATTCACATGAATGTACGTTATTTCGAAATGACAGATGGCACTTATTGGTTTGGAGGTGGAATTGACCTCACTCCGCATTATGTGGAAACAGAACAAGCAAAATGGTTTCATAAGCAATTAGAAAAAGTGTGCGAAAACTTCAATCCAGGTTGGTATGAAAAGTGTAAGAAACAAGCTGATGATTATTTCTATATTCCTCATCGTGGAGAAACACGTGGGATTGGAGGTATTTTCTTTGATCATTTAAACGAAAAAAGTACAAGAAAAAGCAAAGAGGAAATATTCGAATTTGTAAAGTCGGTAGGTGAGCTTTTTGCACCTATATATACATATTTAATGAAAATAAACGCTGATAAGGATTATTCGGAGCCAGAAAAGAAATGGCAAATGTTAAGAAGAGGTCGCTACGTGGAGTTTAATTTGGTATGGGATAGAGGTACAAAATTTGGCTTGATTACCAATGGTCGCACCGAGTCGATACTCATGAGCTTACCTCCTGTTGCCAATTGGGCCTATAATCACAGTCCAACAGAAAATTCAGAAGAAGCCAAAACTTTAAGTTTGCTAAAAAAAGATATTGATTGGATCAATTATTAAAATTCAATTGGCTTAAATCCCAGGTTCCATTATCAGAAAGAGAAATTTTGCCATTGTTTATTTCCAAAGGAGATTGAATATTGTTGTGGTACAATTGACCGGTACCCAGACCCTGTGGAAGTGAATTGTATTTTTCGTATGTATATTGACAAATTGCATTCAATCCAATATTACTTTCCAATGCGGAAGTCATCCACCAGCCTATGTTAAGTTTTTCGGCTTTATCAATCCAGCTATCACAGATTTCAAAACCACCTAATAAAGTAGGCTTCAAAATGATATAATGCGGTTTAATTTGACTGAGTAATTCTTCTTGTTGATCCTTATTTACTCCTATTAATTCTTCATCCAAAGCAACTGGAATAGCTGCTTGCTTACATAATTCAGCCATTTTCTTCCAATTTCCGGCTTTTATGGGTTGTTCAATGGAGTGAATACCAAGCATTTTTAATTTCTCTAATAATTCAAGTGCTTCATCAAATTCAAAAGCACCGTTGGCATCAACGCGTAAAGTCAATTCATTCTCCGAATATTTTTCTCTAATTCCTGCTAAAATAGTCAGTTCGGTTTTAACACCAATGGCACCAATTTTCATTTTTAGGGTATCGTATCCATCTTTTAATTTTTGATCAATTTGTGCTTGCATGAAAGACCGATCACCCATCCAAATCAAGCCATTAATATCAATTCCAGTATTTTTACAAAAAAAATCATTCTCAAAGATCATCTTCCCTCCCCCCTGTTTTAAATCCAAAAGTGCGGTTTCCAAAGCAAAATTTAAAGAGGGTAAATATTCACAAATTTCGTTTTTATGAATCCAAAGTT
>JAHEBN010000006.1:0-45690 GCA_024645245.1 Jiulongibacter sp.
CTCAATTTAGCCGACCGCATCATAGTGATGTGTGAGGGGAAAATCACAGCGAACTTCACTGCAGGAGAGGCCAATGAAGAAAAACTATTAAAAGCGGCATTACCCGTATAATATATGACCTTATTGAACAAAGAAACCCTAAAAAAATCGCAGTCATTGATAGCACTTTTTTTATTGTGCCTATTCATTAGTTTACTGTCTGATAAGTTTTTCACAAGTTCAAACCTCTGGAATGTATTACGGCAGATTTCGGTCAACGTATGCATCTCTACAGGCATGACCCTGGTGATTCTGACGTCGGGTATTGACCTTTCTGTGGGTTCTATTTTGGCGTTTTCATCAGCATTGGGTGTAGGTCTATTAAAAAACGGCTTGGCCTTCGCAGGCTTTGATACGTATGTTGGCTTCACCTTATTAGGTTGTATTCTGGCCGTTATGCTTGTGGGTACCTTATTGGGACTTTTTAATGGCTTCATGATCACAAAATTTAGCATTCCGCCCTTCGTGGCTACTTTGGCTATGCTCACCATAGGTCGGGGGCTCACCATGCTTTATACGCAGGGTATTCCGATCTCAAACCTCGGCGAAAACTTTCAATTCATCGGTTCTGGCTACCTATTGGGCATCCCGGTTCCAGTATGGATTTCTATTGTAGCGGTTTCCATGGTCATTTTCATTACTCGAAAAACCAGTTTTGGCCGTCATATTTATGCTATCGGAGGCAACGAAAGAGCAGCACTTCTTTCTGGAGTCAATGTCAATCGCGTAAAATTGATGGTTTATGGTATTTCGGGTTTTATGGCAGCTCTAGGTGGTATTTTGGTAAGTTCGAGACTCAACTCCGCTCAGCCCAATGCAGGCATGTCCTACGAGCTTGACTCTATTGCTGCAGTAGTAATTGGAGGCACTTCGCTTTCGGGTGGTGTGGGTACAGTTGGCGGAACTGTCATAGGAGCTTTGATTATCGGGGTACTTAACAATGGTTTGGTACTATTAAATGTTTCGCCATTCTGGCAGCAGGTAGTCAAAGGTGCTGTAATTCTGTTGGCTGTGATTATCGATCGAAGGAGTAAGGCTTCTAAATGATTCTGGGTGAATGATTAGATATGAATGATAATCCTGAAAGCTATCGGCGAGATTTTCTAATGTATACATCGGTTTTAAAAACATGATATGTAATTCATAATAACCTTAAAGAAAAATCATTATTTATCACCAAATAAACATACATCGAGAACAATATTCAACATTTATCATTCAACATTTATCATTCATCATTAAAATAAATGAACTTCATATTAGCCATAGACCAAGGTACAAGCAGCACCAAAACAGTGATTTTTGATGAAAATGGCAATGCAGTATTCAAAGGGCATGTGGACTTGCACACCGATTATTTTGACAATGGCTTTGTGGAGCAAAATCCTGATGACATTTACCAAAATGTACTGGATTCCGTTTCAAAATGCCTCCAGAATTTTATAGCAGCAGGTCATGAAATTTCTGAGATAGCATCTTGCGGAATAAGCAACCAACGCGAAACCTTTATACTTTGGGATAAAGAAGGAAATTATTTGGCTCCCGCCATAGTTTGGGCTTGTAAAAGATCGGTAAGTATTTGTCAAAGACTCATTGCAGAGGGGCAAAATGATGTTATCAAAGAAAAAACAGGCCTGATCATTGACCCCTATTTCTCCGCCACAAAACTACTTTGGCTCTTAGAAAATGATGCCAATCTTAAAAACAAACTCGAGGATGGCGAAGTATATTTCGGAACGGTTGATACTTGGATTTTGTATAAAATGACGAAAGGCAAGTCTTTTAAAACAGACTTTACCAATGCCCACAGAACACTTCTTTTCAATATCAATACCTTAATGTGGGACCAAGATATATTGAAAATGTGGGGCTTAGAAAACCTGAACCTTCCAGAAGTCTGTGCCTCAAGTGCGGATTTTGGTACCTGGAATTTAAGCGAAGCATTCCCAAATTCATCATTTATCATTCCAAACACTTCAACCTTCCAAGATTCCTCATTAAACATTCATCATTCACCATTAAACATTCATAATTCATCATTTGCCCTTCCAAATTATTCATTAAAAATAACTGCCCTTATCGGCGACTCCCACGCAGCAGCATTTGGCGAAGCATGTTTTGAAGCGGGTACAGCCAAAGTGACTTTAGGAACCGGCTCATCTATCATGATGAACATCGGTGAAAAACCAGTTATTTCGAAAGCGGGAATGTTGACTACAATCTGTTGGAGTACAGAAAACACAGTAGCTTATGCATTGGAAGGAGCAATAGTTGCTTGTGGATCTACTATAGAATGGATTAAAAATGAATTAGGATTCTTCAAAGAAGTATCTGAAACAGAAGCAATGGCAAATGCTGTCAATGACAATGGTGGCGTATATCTAATACCTGCATTTAGTGGTTTAGGGGCTCCACATTGGCAAATGAACCGCAAAGCCTCCATTAAAGGCATGACCTTCGGAACGACAAAAAATCACATCGTACGAGCGGCTTTAGAAAGTATTCCATACCAAATCAAAGACGTAATAAATGCCATGGGTGCAGATATGGGTGGCGACCTAAAAAGCATTGCGGTAAATGGAGGTTTGACTAAAAATCAATTTGTAATGCGTTTCCTAGTTGATTTATTAGGTATTCCATTGCAAAAGCAAGCTGATGCCGATATCTCAGCTTTAGGAGCAGCATATCTTTCTGGCCTTAAAAGTGGCGTTTATACGAGTCTTGAACAGATAAAAGATAGTAATCTCCGAAAAACAGAACTTATTGAGCCGGCAGATGATACTTCGAAAGTAAATAAAGCCTATGAAGGCTGGCTGGCCATTCTTGTTTCCTGATTCAAACAATGGCTAAGTTTTTTTTCATTTGATTTAGACCTGCAATTCCTTATTTTTACTTCATTCAAACCCTTAGACAATGAAGTTCAATCAGACTATTGCCAAAATAATTCTATCCATATTCTTAGGTTACTTGCATGTAAATGGCTTTTCTCAGCAAGACTGGCTTATTCAACAACCCAAGGACAAGGCTGAAATTACTTTTAATAAAAACCGCATTGAACTTCATAATGGCCTCCTTTCCAGAACAATTTTATTGGCTCCCAATGCCGCCACATTAAGTTTTAAACAAACGCAAACTGGAGAAGAATTTATTAGATCTATAAGGCCCGAAGGCAGGATTGTTTTGAATGGAAAAACGTACAACATTGGTGGTGTGTACGGTCAGCAAGAGCATGGTTATTTTCTGGAAGAATGGCTTAAAGACCTGAAAAGCGATCCAAAAGACTTTCTGTACCTTCGACATGAGGTAAAAAATCTGGAGCTACCTTTTGAAACCAAAACATCCAACTGGTCATTCCAGGATGCAAAGCCAAAGGGTAAGTCTCTGATTCTTTATTTTATCTCCAATGACGCCAATCTTAGAGGAATTGAAATAGCCCTGCATTATGACCTATACGAAGGTGTTCCGGTTTTGGGCAAATGGCTTAGTTTAGAAAATAAATCGGGGAAGGCTATCAAAATAAATAATGTAGTGCATGAAATACTCGCCACACCCGAAGAAGAATCGGCAGTGGTAGGTAGCCCGCAAATGATGAAAAAGCCACAGAAATTGTATATTGAAAACAGTTTCGCTTTCAATAATGCCATGCGTTATGAATTATCGGATCACGCCAACCACTGGAAAACCGACAGTGCTTATACTTCCCAAGTGAATTACAATTACCAAACACCCTGTGTTTTAGAAATTTACCCGGATCTAGGCGTAGGCATTGATTTGGAACCAAATGATACGTATAAATCCATACGCTCCTATGAGCTTTTGCTGGATTCTTACGATCGAGAAAGAAATGGACTGGCAAGGCGGAAAATGTACCGAACCGTAGCTCCATGGACCAACCAAAACCCCATTTTTATGCATTTGGTTAGCACGGATCCTGAAAAAGTAAGGACTGCAATAGATCAATGTGCAGCTACGGGATACGAAATGGTAATTCTGAGTTTCGGTAGTGGCCTTAACATGGAAGATACCTCAACTGCCAATATCGCAAAATTTAAAATGCTCACCGATTATGCTCATAGCAAAGACATCAAATTGGGAGGATACTCTTTATTCAGTAGCCGAAGAATAGACGATGAAAACGATGTGATTGATCCCATCACAGGTTTGCCCGATAAAGGGGCCTTTTTTGGTCATGCTCCTTGTTTGGCCAGTAAATGGGGTATTGGATATCTAAAGAGTCTGAGGAAGTTTATTATAGAAACAGGATTTGACCTGCTGGAACACGATGGCCCCTATCCGGGCGATGTATGTGCCTCAACCAGCCATCCCGGCCACAAAGGACTAGAAGACTCGCAATGGATACAGATGGAAATGCAAAAGGATTTTTACCGCGATCTTAACGCGATGGGCGTATACATCAATGCTCCCGACTGGTATTTTCTGGATGGCAGCCATAAAATAGCTCTTGGGTATCGGGAAGTGAATTTTTCACTTTCCCGTGAGCAGCAGAAAATTCTGAACCGTCAGAATATTTACGACGGCACTTGGGACAAAACACCGAGCATGGGCTGGGGTTTTGTGCCTCTTACCAAATACCAAGGTGGAGGCCCTGAGGCTATTTTGGAGCCTTTGAGTGAGCACTTAAATGATTACAAACAATTGATGCTACAATATTACGGTGCGGGCATACAGGCCTGTTACCGCGGCCCGCGACTTTACGATACCGCAGAAACCCAAAAAACCGTAAAAGAAACCATAGACTGGTACAAAAAATACAGAGACATTTTAAATTCCGACATTATTCACCTTCGACGTCCTGATGGCCGTGACTGGGACGGCATTATGCATGTGAATCCTGCATTGGAACAAAAGGCCTTGGTCATGCTCTACAATCCTTTGAATGAAGACATAGAAAGAAACATCAAACTACCCCTTTATTATACCGCATTAGATAAAACAGCCCACATAAAAATTGGACAAGAAACCAAAAAGGAATACTTGCTCGATCGAGAATATAATGCAAACCTAAAAGTTAAAATCCCGGCCAATGCGTATTTGATTTTAGAAGTGGAATAGGTTGTAAATAGAATTGTCTTAGTTTTCAGATCAAGAAAACATCCAAAAACGTGACTAATTACCGGACAAAGACCCATTCAAATTCTGTTGAAAGCTTTTCGTCGTATTCGTATTTCTCGTAATTAAAAGCCTTTAACTCTTCTGCCTTGTTGATGTTATTGTCTAAGGCAAAGCGTACCATCGTTCCCCGGGCTTTTTTCGCAAAAAAACTGATGACTTTGAGCTGCCCATTGTGGTAATCCTTAAAAATGGGTGTGATTACAGGAGACTTGAGCAACTCAGGTTTTACCGCTCCAAAATATTCCTGCGAGGCCAGGTTCACGAAATCCTCCCCTTCTTGTAATTCAGCATTTATGGCTTCGGTTATTTTTTTGTCCCAAAATTTATACAAATTAGGTTTGCGACCCACTTTAAGTTGAGTGCCCATTTCCAGCCGATATGGCTGAATAAGGTCAAGAGGTCGAAGCAGACCATATAAACCAGATAAAATGAGCAGTTTATTCTGCATTTGATTTATTTGTTCAATCGAAAGCGAATACGCATCCAAGCCTAAGTAAACTTCACCCTTAAAAGCGAATGCAGCCTGACGGGAATTCACCGGTGTGTATTCCGGAACTCTTTGAAGATTTCGCTCCCGGTTTAATTCTGCCAGAGCTTTGGAAATATCCATTAAGCCAGCCAGTTTTTTAGGAGACTTTGTTTTTAAGGTTTCATTTAGTTTTTCGGTTTCGTCTAAAAAACGGGGAAGTGTAAAATCGGAAGTTGGAAGTGAATTTTCAAAATCCAAAGTTTTCGCAGGAGAAATAACTATTTTCATTTTTGGGGTTTTGTAACAAATTAAACGAAGAAGGACTTTGAAGGGTTCGAAATTTCTTGAAATATTGATTTATTATGCCTGGAAGTACACTTTGATTATATTTTAAATGTCAAGTTACATTTCTAAATGATTTTAACTACTTCTAGATTTACGGTTAATTTTCGGCGGCTGTATATCAGGAACATCTTTTATTTTTCATCAAATTTTCTTCCCATTTTGAATCAAATTAGAATTTGAAATCAAATCTTTCAATGTGATTACTTAAAAAGGTTTTAGACAAAATTCTGATCTTATTTTATTAAAATATTTTAATAAGTTTGAAAAACTAAGTCTTTGGCTTTAGCTTGTAACAAATTTTAAAACCTGTTGAAATGAAAAGAAGAAACGCCCTGAAGAGCCTTGGGCTGGCAATTGGTTCTACCCTGGCCCTACCAGCCTGGGCAAGTAATTGGAATAAGGCCAGTTTTGAAAATTATATATTGGAATCAGATGAAATATTAGCTGCCCTGGTAGAAAACATTATTCCTGAAACGGATACTCCCGGAGCTAAAAGCATTGGAGCACACCTGTATATAGAACGAATGATCCGCGATTGTTACGACAAAAAAGAGCAGGATTTCTTCGCTGAAAACCTTAAAAATCTGAATAATAAAGCAAATACTACTTTGGGCAAAGATTTCCATGAATTGAGCTTAGAAAGAAGGTCATCGCTCTTATCTGACATGAATAGCAATGATGAAAAAGCCTTCATGAATATGATCAAAAGACTAACGATTCGGGCCTATACCAATTCCGAATATTACCTTACCACCCAAAGAAATTACACCATGGCTCCGGGTTTTTTCCATGGCTGTGTCAACATTTAAAATGAATATCTGATGTCTAATTTGAATATAGATTCCAAGAAAAAAAGAACTTTCGACGCCATAGTAATCGGCTCGGGAATTAGCGGTGGTTGGGCAGCCAAAGAGCTGTGCGATGCCGGACTGAAAACACTGGTACTCGAGCGTGGCCGCGATGTGCAACACATTGTGGACTACCCTACCACCATGATGGAGCCCTGGGAATTTGATCATCTGGGGCAGATTACCAAAGAGTTACGCGATGCCAACCCGATTGCCAGTAAATGCTATGCTTTTAATGAAGATGCTGCACATTTTTTTGTCAAAGATGAGGAGCATCCCTACATACAGGATCAGCCTTTCGATTGGATCAGAGGTTACCAAACCGGTGGAAAATCACTAATGTGGGCCAGAGGAACCCAACGCTGGAGTAAATACGATTTTGAAGGACCGGCCCGTGATGGTTTTGATAATCATTGGCCGATTGGCTACGATGATATCGCCCCGTGGTACAGTCATGTGGAGATTTTTGCAGGAATCAGTGGCAATAAAGATGGTCTGGAAACTTTGCCTGATGGCGAATTTCTAAGACCCCACGAGCAAACCTGCGTGGAAAAACATTTCAGCGATGAAATGGCGAAACATTACAAAGGCAAAAGGCCGGTTATTATTGGTCGCTGTGCCCACCTAACAGATCCACAGGAAATTCATTACAAACAAGGCCGTGCTCAGTGCCAGCAAAGAGATCTTTGTCAGCGAGGTTGTCCGTATGGCGGGTATTTCAGTAGCAATGCCTCCACCCTTCCCTGGGCCAAAATGACCGGAAAACTAACCATGAGAAACAATTCGGTAGTGCATTCCATCAATTACGACGAAAAAACAGGTAGAGCATCTGGTGTTAAAGTGATTGACAGCATCACCAAGGAAGAAGTGGATTATTTTGCCAAAATCATATTTGTAAATGCCGCTACAATTAATACAAATATTATCCTGTTGAACTCAAAATCTTCCCGTTTCCCCAATGGCTTGGGAAATGATAATGAGCGACTTGGTAAATACATACATTTCCATAGTTTTCAAACGGGCATGAGTGCCGAATACGAAGGTTTTCTGGATCGAACCACAGAAGGTATCCGTCCAAATGGCAGCTATATTCCCCGCTTCAGAAATGTATATAAGCAAGAAACTGACTTTTTACGTGGTTATGCCGCTGGTTTTAGTGCAAGCAGAATTTTGGAGAACAATTACGAAGGCCTGGGTTTGGAATTGAAGAACAATTTGCATCAAAAAAAATACGGAAACTGGCGGATAGGCTCACATTTCATGGGCGAAACTATCCCCAAAGCCACTAATACCGTTCGGTTGGATGATGTTCAAAAAGACCAATGGGGCGTACCACTGGCCCGGCTAAATGTGGTTTTCGATGAAAACGACCGTAAAATGGAAACCGATTACGAAGAACAAATGACCGAAATGCTGACACTTGCCGGATTTACCAACATTAAAGCCCGTAAGCGTGTCAATGCCAATCCGGGATTGGATATACATGAAATGGGCGGGGTATTAATGGGAAATGATCCAAAGACCTCTTTACTTAATAAATGGAACCAGTTACACCATTGCCAAAATGTATTTGTTACGGATGGAGCATGTATGACCAGTAGTTCTACTCAAAACCCTTCTCTAACTTTTATGGCAATTACAGCACGTGCAGCCAACCATGCGGTAGAAGAATTGAAAAAAAATAACTTGTGATCGCTTTCGTGATATATATCACGAAATTAGGAGATTAGATAGCCTAATTTTGTTTCATCAAATTAAAACACAGAAAATGATGAACGTAAAAGAATTATTACAACAAAATAAAGGTACCATTGTAGATGTACGCACAATTGGTGAATTTCAGGGTGGCAATGTAGCCGGATCAAAAAACATTCCATTGAATGAAGTACCTGCAAGATTAGAAGAATTCGAAGCCATGGCAAAGCCAATAATATTGTGCTGTGCCTCTGGCAATAGAAGTGGACAAGCCACTGCATTCTTATCATCAAATGGTATTGAATGTGTAAATGGAGGTAGTTGGTTAGATGTTAACTATTATCAATCTCAATGTTTGAGTAATTGATTTTCTTTTTTTGATTGACAAAATTCAGCTTTTTCAAAACCCGGCTATTTTTTTGTATCCGGGTTTTGTTTTTGATCGAAAAAATAGATTTTCTTGAATTCCATAAAATTTTTAAAAGGCAGGTGTGGGTCACGTCTACGATCGACCTGACTGAGGGGCGACGCTGGACCTCACAGAGGCTACCTTCGGCCTGACCTAGGATACCCTCGATCTCACTGAGGTTACCCTCGACTTAACAGAGCCGCAACATGACATGGGATTCCCTCGATCTCACTGAGGCTACCCTCGACTTAACAGAGCCTCTACCTGACAAAGACTTACGTTTCGTTCTACCTGACAGAAGCTATTCTCTACAAGAATAAAGCTGCGATGTTTCTATAGGCATTTACATACATCTGATTTAGGATGGATTTTAAATTATATTCGCATACCTCTGAAGGATTAAAAGTATTGTCTTTTACAACTATTCAAAGAACCTGTTTCAGCGAAGCCAAGAAACAGTTCCAGCAAGATCCAGCCGTCAGATCGAGCAGTGTCGACACCATGTACAATTTTGCCAACTAAACAGATTATAAATCCATACCGGCATGAACTATCTGGAAAATTTTATTTTCCACATTTTTCAGAAATGTGATATATATCACAAGAAAGCTTATAAAAGTGAAATAATTTCGTGGATTAGTTTAATTCTTTAAATAAAACCGAATGAAAACTCACTATCAGATTTTGATCATTGGCGGTGGAAATGCCGGAATCTCCTCAGCTTCTCAGCTATTAATTAAGAATAAATCACTGGAAATTGGCATAGTAGATCCGGCAGAAAAACATTACTACCAACCTGCCTGGACGCTGGTAGGTGGTGGAACGTTTGACATTAACAAAACTGAAAGGTCAGAAGCCTCGGTGATTCCAAAAGGAACTACCTGGATTCAGCAAGCCGTATCAACATTTGAACCTGATCAGAATCAAGTATCACTTACAGATGGAACTAAATTAACTTACGATTACCTGATTGTAGCCCCAGGTATTCAATTAGATTGGTATAAAATTAAAGGTGCAAAAGAAAGTTTAGGTGCAAATGGGGTCACCAGTAACTATATGTTTAACATGGCACCTTATACTTTTGAGGCATCTAAAAGAGTCAAAAAAGGAGGTACTGCCCTATTTACAGCTCCAAACACTCCCATAAAATGTGGTGGTGCTCCTCAGAAAATAATGTATTTACTTTCTGACAATTTTACGAAAAGAGGGATTATAAATGACGTAAATGTCCATTTCTATTCGGGTGGTGGTATTATTTTCGGCGTAAAAAAATATGCAGAAGCCTTACAAAAGGTAGTAGATAGATATGGCATTCATACACATTGGAAGCATAATCTGGTAGAAGTAGATGGACCAAACCACAAAGCTATCTTCCAGGATGAACATGGCAATCTGGTAGAAGAAATATTTGACATGATACATATTACCCCTCCACAATCTGCACCCGATTTTATTAAAAAAAGTCCATTGGCTGTTTTAGATAGTACGAGCGGTAAAAACCCTTGTATAGGAGAAGATCACATTCCAAAAGATTATCTGGGATGGGTAGATGTAAACAAATTTACTTTGCAACACAACCGATACGCTAATATTTTCTCTTTCGGAGATGTAGCCAGTACACCAAATGCAAAAACCGGTGCGGCAATCAGAAAACAAGCTCCCGTTGCTGTCGAAAATATTTTACATTTGATAAACGGCGGCACACTGGATGCCAAATACAATGGCTATGGTTCTTGCCCATTGGTTACCGGTTACGGCAAATTGATTTTGGCAGAATTCGATTACGATAATAATCCAATGGAAACCTTCCCTTTCAACCAAGCCAAAGAACGATGGAGCATGTATCAACTTAAAAAATATGTACTGCCATGGCTATACTGGAATAAAATTTTGAAAGGCACAGCCTGATAAATAACCTTTATTTATAGACCGCAAAAAGATGTCATTTTGGCATCTTTTTTTGTTTTAAAGTCATTTCTGATGAAATTGCTCTAAAATGTTAGTTTATGCGAATTTCTGTAATTGATGCCGGTAATTTCAAACTGGATGGGGGAGCCATGTTTGGTGTAGTGCCAAAAACACTTTGGTCAAAAAAAATACCTGCCGACGATTTAAATCTATGCAGTTGGAAAATGCGATGCCTTTTGGTAGAAGATGGTGATCGATTAATTTTGACAGATACGGGTATGGGAAACAAGCAATCGGAAAAATGGTTGGGTTATTATTTCCGACATGGGGATGGTGATTTAATACAATCGATTCGAAATGCAGGATACCACGAAAATCAGGTTACCGATGTCATTATGACTCATTTACATTTTGATCATGCAGGAGGTGCTGTTAGTTGGAATGTTACCAAAGACAAATTGGTGCTTTCATTTCCTAATGCCCATTACTGGTCGCACTCCGCACATTGGGATTGGGCCTTGAACCCAAATGCACGGGAAGCAGCTACCTTTTTAAAGGAAAACCTGAATCCTATTCAAGAGTTGGGTCATTTGAAATTTATTGACAAGGAAAGCCATTTATTGCCGGATTCCTTCTCCTTTCATTATGCCGACGGCCATACAGAAAAAATGATTTTACCCGTGGTGAAATACAAGGATAAATCCCTCATTTTTATAGCAGACACTATTCCATCGCATGCCCATATTCACATACCTTGGGTTATGGGTTATGATATCCGTCCACTACAAACCATGCTGGAAAAGGAAGAATTATTACAAAAAATTGCTCAGGAAAAATGGTTGATATTCTATGATCACGACCCCTTTTACGAAGTAAGTCTAATAGAAAAAAACGAAAAGGGTTATTCATCAATACATAACGGGACGCTCGCCGAATTTCTGTAAATGAATGAAAAAAGGGATCTTTATATTACTTCTTTTTACAGATATTGCTTCGGTATCGGCTCAAAACTACCGGTATCTGGTAAAATTTAAGGATAAAGCGAACTCGCCATTCTCTATTAATCAACCGCTGGAATTTCTTTCTTTGAGATCAATTGAAAGAAGAAGTAAACAAGGTATTCAGATTACGGAAAACGACCTACCTCCTAACCCAAGCTATATTTCCGCTATTCAAAATGCCGGTGCCCTTTTGATTTACAAAACCCGCTGGATGAATGGAGCCCTGATTCAGTGCAATGAAACCACCAAAAATAACATATTGAACCTTTCATTTGTAGCTGGTATTGAATTTAATGCACCTCTTAAACAAGTTCGTTTATCAAAACACCAGGACAAATTCGGAATTGAAAATAGCAATGGTTTAAATTATGGAGATGCCACGGCTCAAATCCAGCTTTTAGGCGTAGACTCCATGCACAATGGAGGGTTTCATGGAGAAAACATGTTGATTGGTATTTTAGACAATGGCTTTTTAAATGCCAGCACAATTACTTGTTTGCAAACCAGTTTCTCCCAAAATCATGTAAAGGAAATTTATGATTTTGTATCCAAAGATAGCAGTGTATTTACCGATGGTGGGCACGGAACGAATGTAATGAGTTGTATATCCGGATATGTTTCTAATAGCCTGATTGCTCCGGCATTTAATGCAGATTTTGTGCTTTATCGTACCGAAGATAATAATTCGGAAAGCCGGGTGGAAGAAGCCTATTGGCTTTTTGGGGCAGAAAGAGCTGATAGCATTGGTGTGGATATTATTAATTCATCTTTGGGTTATAGTGAATTTGATAATCCCGCAGATAATTATCTTAGCTCCCAAATGGATGGGAATACAGCATTATCAACCCGAGCCGCTGATTTAGCTGCCTCAAAAGGTATTGTTTTAGTGAATTCCGCAGGTAATTCGGGTAATGATCCCTGGCACATTATAACTGCCCCTGCCGACGGCGATTCGGTATTGGCAATTGGAGCAACGAACAGATCGGGAATTGTAATTTCTTTTAGCTCCAGAGGAAGCATTTTAGATAGCCGTACGAAACCGGATGTTATGGCGGTAGGATATCAAACCGCTCTTTGCGATACAGGGGGAAACCCAACTACCAGTGATGGAACTTCTTTTTCTTCTCCTCTTACTGCCGGAATGATTGCCGGTTTGTGGCAGGCCAACCCGCACTTAACCGCCTTCGAAATAAGTGATTGTGTCAGAAAATCAGGATCTATTTACCAAAATCCCAATGTGAATTATGGATATGGGCTTGCAAACTTCGTACGGGCAGATAGCGTGGCTAAAGCAGAATATGAAATAAAACCTATTGTTTCAAATAATGATATATTAAGTTTTGAATTTTCGCCATCAAATCCGGCTAATCTAAACATACATTTATCAGGAACAATTACAGGAAACAACATTAGATACAGCATTATTGACTTCAATTCAGCCCAATTGATTTATCAAAAAATAACATTAAATGCCGGTAGTTTTGAAATTTTAGAATTACCAATAAATGAAATCACGCCGACTAGTTTATTGAGAATTGAAGATGTAAGTCAGCGAAAAACCCTCGGTGTGTTCAGGTTTTAATTGTAATTTTGAGCATGAGCAAAAATTTGTTTCAATCACAAAAAATTGGAATTTGCCTTTCCGGTGGCGGTGCAAGAGGCTTTGCCCATCTCGGCGTTTTACAAGCATTAGTAGAAAATGGAATAAAAATATCCCATATTTCCGGTTCTAGTGCCGGGGCTATGGCAGGAGCATTTTTTGCTGCCGGTCTCAAACCAAAAGAAATTTTGGAAATTACGGCTAATAAAAAGGTATGGGAAATGGTAAATTTTGCCCCAAATAAATTCGGAATTCTGGGTTTGAATAAATTGGGAAATGAAATCAAAAGATTGATTCCTCATAATTCCTTCGAAAAACTGGAAATACCATTATCTATTTGTGTAAGTAACATTGGTAAAGGTTTACCTCAATACATCGAATCGGGTGATCTTTCATTGGCCGTAATGGCATCTTCTTCGGTACCTGTAATGTTTAAACCTGTCAAAATTAATGGTGATTTATTTTTAGATGGAGGATTAATGAATAATCTACCCATAAAACCATTAAGAAAATCATGCGATTTTATAATCGCAGTGAATGTAACTCCATTTGAAAAAAGGTTACCTGTAAAATCTATGAAATCGATAATACTTAAATCCGTTTACATAAGTGTTGAGAATCAAACCCGACAAAAAGGGAAAAAAGCCGATTGGCTTATTGAACCAACCGGAATTATCCGATTCGATGGTTTCAAATTGAAAGATTCTGACAAACTTTTTGAGCTGGGCTATAACTATACAAATCAGGCTTTGAAAGACATGATGGAAACAATAAGCTAGATTATATAGCTATTGGCATAAAATTGGATAATTTTGAAACAAAACGCACGTTACATAAAGAACCAGAAATCTGACATTTTGAAGCGAAACCTATTCATACTTTTAATTTCAGTATTCCTATTTTCCTGCTCCCAGTTTAGCAAATCGCCTACCAGCAAGGCCTGGCACGATATGAATGCCAAGTATAATGCTATTTTGATGTGTAGAGATTACATGAAACTTGCCGCTTTTAAGTTGGATTCAACAAGAGCCGAAGACTATTCACGTATATTACCGGTATATGAAAAAATCGACTCCAATCGCACAGCAATTTCTAAAGCAGAATACGACGAAGTAATCAAGCTAAGTTCGCTTGTGGCTGAAAGGCATTCTAATTCTCAATTTCTGGATGAGGCTTACTTGCTATTAGGTAAAGCCCGGTATTTCAAAGAGGACCTGATAAATTCGATTGAAGTATTTAAATATGTGAATACCAATGCTCACTCAGAAAAGGCTAAAACGGAAGCTTTAATTTGGCTAATGAGAGCTTACATGGAACACAATGATTTAAAATTAGCAGGCGAAGTGGGCGATTTATTAGCCACAATGCCTATGGGCAAAAAAAATAAAATTGAATATTTTAAAACCCGTGCTGCATATCACCAGTTTAATAAAGAATTGCCTCTGGCAGTGGTATTATTAGAAGAAGCTGTGAAAGACATGAAAAAAAGCCGGGAAAAAGGAAGGATTTATTTCATCATTGGGCAGATGTACGATGACCTCGGGCAAGCTCAGAACGCACGTAAAAACTGGATCAAAGTAGCAAAAAATAAACCGGATTATGAATTAGAATTTAACGCCGGCATTGCCTTACTTATGTCGGGTAGTTTGGCTGGTACGGATGCGAATTTTGCCAAAATGCTGGAAGATAGAAAAAACAGTGATCTCAAAGATAAAATCTATTTCAAAAAAGGTGAAGCCGACTTAAAGAAACAGGAATATAGAGCTGCAATCAACAGTTTCAGTAAATCAGCAGCTTTAGCAAATGATAAGACTCAAAAAGCTAATGCCTACCTTAAAATTGCAGAAATATATCATACTAATCTTCACAATTACGAACTGGCAAGCAATTATTACGACAGTACGCTTTTTAATTTGAACATTAAATCACCTGGATTTGAGGAAATTACACAAAAAGCCTTATCACTTTCTGATTTTGTGAAATACAAAAAAGCACTTGACCTGGAAGACTCCCTTCAGGCTTTGGCTGCCATGAATCCATTAGCACTTGATGATTTGCTCGATAAGGTGGTGAAAGAAAAGGAGGCAGAAAAGAAAAGGTTAACCGAAATGGCCAAAGAAATTGCAGGAAGGCCAGAAAATCCGACTAACCCCTCCCCTGTGGGTAAAAATGTTTGGTTTATGTACGATCAGGTGGCACTTACTCAATCCAGAACTGCCTTTATTAGGCAATGGGGTAATAGACCACTAGAAGACGACTGGAGAAGAAAAGACAGGCAGGCAGCTTCTGTAAGTTTTAAAATTGAAAGAGGAATAGTAGGTGTGGATGATGTATTGGAAGAAGCCCCATCGGAGGAAGAAAAACAAGTCGCAGCCCAAATTGAAATAGATAAAAAGAAAAAAGAAATGAAAGGGGGTATTCCGGATACTCCTGCAAAACTGGCACAGTCGAAAAGAAAACAACAAGAAGCACTTTATCAACTGGGCAAAATTTACAAATTCCAATTTAATCAGCCGGAAGAAGCACAAAAAGTATTTCAAAGATTGCTTACAGAGCATCCAAACTCTTCTTACGAGCCGGAAGTTCTGTATTTTATGAGTTTAATGAGCGAGAATACAGAAAATGTATTCGCTGATGAACTAATTAAGAAATTCCCGCAGTCTTCCTTTGCCCGACAAATGCGAAAGGGAAATGTAACCATTACTGCCACCACTGAAACTAACGCTGAAAAAAATTACCGTGAACTTTTTGAACTGTATCGCCAGGGGAAATATGATGATGCAATCAAATTGGCAAATGAAGGTCTGATTAAATATACCGGAACCAGCATAGAGGATAAATTCGCCATGATCAGAATCCGGATATTGGCAGCCAAAGCGGATAGAAATGAATACCGAACGGCTTTGGAAGATTTTGTAAGAAGTTACCCCTCGAGTGAAATGCACAAGGAAGCGGCAAATATGCTGACCCTTGTTAATAAATAATTTATGGATGAAAAACCACCTTTGTTAAAAAACTGGAACCAGGCTTACTTTATTGTTATTGGTAATCTGGTACTTATGATTATAATTTTTTACTGGATAACCCAATATTTTGCATGACCTGGTTAGATTGGTTATTTCTTATCGGAACGCTGTCCTTTATTATACTTTACGGAATATTAAATAGTCGTAAAAATAAGAATATCGAAGGCTATTTTTTGGGCAATAAATCACTTCCCTGGTATCACATTGGCTTGTCGGTAATGGCGACCCAAGCTTCTGCAATTACTTTTCTTTCGGCTCCCGGTCAGGCCTTTACGGATGGAATGCGATTTGTGCAGTTCTATTTCGGTCTCCCGCTTGCCATGGTTGTACTTAGCATCACTTTTATACCGATTTTTCACCGCCTAAAAGTGTATACAGCGTATGAATACCTGGAAAGCAGATTTGATGGTCGGGTAAGAGTATTTACCGCAATTCTATTCCTTATTCAACGCGGCTTATCTACCGGGATTTCTATTTATGCTCCATCTATAATACTTTCGACAATTTTTAGTTGGGACATTTTCTACACCAATGCGGTAATGGGTTTGTTGGTTTTAACTTATACCCTGATAGGAGGTACTAAAGCCATCAGTTATACGCATATTCAACAAATGCTTATTGTAACTGGTGCTATGATTTTTGCGGCAGTATTGGTTGTACAAATGCTTCCTCCGGATATTGGATTAGGTGATGCTATGCGATTGGCAGGAAAAGCGGGTAAGGTTAATGTAATCGATCTGAAATTTGACCTTCGCGAAAAATACAATGTATGGTCTGGAATTCTCGGTGGGTTTTTCCTGCAACTATCCTATTTTGGAACCGACCAGTCACAAGTAGGTCGCTATCTTACAGCAAAAAGTATAACGGAAAGCAGGTTAGGCTTACTTTTTAATGGTTTAGTGAAAATACCCATGCAATTCGGTATATTATTAATTGGTGTACTGGTCTATGTTTTTTACCAATTTAATACCGCTCCTCTTTTCTTTAATCAGGTGGAAACGGATAAACTTTTGAAAACAGAGTACGCCGGCGAATTCCGGCAATTGGAGTCCGATTATAAAATATTGGCTGAACAAAAGAAAGCGGCCATGTATGAACTTCACGAAAACCTGCAAAATGGTAATGAGGAAGGTGCAAATTCGGCAGCAGATAAAGTATTTTCCGCAGAAACAGCTTATAAAAGTATTAAAAAGAAAGTTTCTGAAATGATCGGAAAAAGCAATCCTGGCGGAGATACAGGTGATGTTAATTATATTTTCCTCAGGTTTATTTTAGATCATTTACCACATGGATTAATCGGCCTGCTCATAGCCGTAATATTCTCTGCATCAATGGGTTCTGTAGCATCTGCCTATAACTCGCTTGCCGCTACCACGGTAATTGATGTTTTCAAAAAAACTAGTAAGAAAAACCGCACCGACGTACAGGAATTATTGATTTCGAAATACATCACCATTTTCTGGGCTTTGTTTTGCATTGTGGTGGCTTATTACGCCAACAAACTGGGCAGTAGTATGATTGAACTCGTGAATGTATTAGGCTCCTGGTTTTATGGAGTTATTCTGGGAATTTTTTTGGTAGCATTCTATAATAAAAGTATTCAGGGAAAGGCTGTATTTTTTGGAGCAATTCTGGCCGAAATTATGGTTATTGTAATTTGGAAATTGGATTTAGTGGCCTACCTTTGGTTAAACCCAATAGGAGTTGCCTTGGTTTTTATTTTTGCGGGGCTTATTCAAGCCTTTATACCGAAAGAAAATGCCCGATAAACAAAAAATATTACTCATTGAAGATGACCAAAGAATTGCTCAGACAATAAGCAAAGGATTGGAAGAAAAAGGATTTTTCACCCAAATAGCCTACGATGGTAAAATGGGTTTAAAATTCGCTCTTCATGGCGACTTTGATCTGATATTGCTTGACCTTAATTTACCTGTAATGAATGGTTATGAGGTTTGTGAACAAATCCGGATCAAAAATCAGCGGGTTCCTATCATTATGCTTACTGCGTTGGGTGAAACCGAAGATAAAATTGAAGGCTTTGAAAAAGGTGCTGATGATTATCTGGTTAAGCCATTTGATTTCCGTGAATTATTAGCCAGAATTACCGTATTATTAAAACGTCGCATAAGCTCCTCTGAAATTACTTCTCAGCCTGTTTTGAAAGTTGCTGATTTGGAATTGGACAAAGAAAGTAAAACGGTGACAAGAAGCGGGGTTTCTATAGATCTTACACCTAAAGAATTTTTGCTCCTGGAAATATTAATTCAGAATAAAGGTAAAGTACTTTCTAAAGCTGAAATTGCTGAATCTATATGGGATCAAAATGCCAATCAAAGCCTGAATGTGATCGAGGTGTATATTAATTTTCTTCGAAAGAAAATTGATAAGGATTTCAGCACCAAACTTATTCATACCAAATCGGGTATGGGGTATGTATTGAAAGAAGACTAAAGTCTAATAGAATTAGATGAAAATAAGAACTAAAATAGCCATCCAATTTACCATAATAGTTGCAACCATTCTGGCTATTTTTTCCCTGTCTATATACTACTTATCGGAAACCTACAGGCAACAAGAGTTTTACAACAGCCTTAAAGACAGAGCACTAACTACTGCGAGATTATTAATCAAAGAAAAAGAAATTGAC
This sequence comes from Jiulongibacter sp., assembly GCA_024645245.1. GTDB lineage: Bacteria > Bacteroidota > Bacteroidia > Cytophagales > Spirosomataceae > JAHEBN01. The sequence continues at coordinate 19,124 of JAHEBN010000006.1, forward strand.
AAAAAACTTCTAAAAATAATTGACAGAAATACCCTGACCACGCTTTATGCCGCTCAGGTGTTGGTTTTCAATGACTCCAATCAGGTTGCATATTCCAATTACGAAGCAGATACTATTTACTATAGCCGGGAACTAATTAACCGCATTAGAACGGACAGGTATGTGGAAGAGACCATCGGAGAAAAACAAGTGGTGGGCTCCATGTATCGGGATACAAACGATTCATTGCAAAAAAATTATGTGGTATTGGCACAGGCCGATGATATTTACGGTAAACTAAAACTAGCCAACATTAAAAACACCATGATAACCGGTTTTTTTTCAGCCATAATTCTTACCATAATTTTTGGCTTTTTATTTGCGAGTTCGTCGCTTAGGCCAATTTCAGACATTAACAAAGAAATCAGTAACATTACAGCATATAGTCTCAAAAAGAAGTTAAATACGGGTAATAAAAAAGATGAGATAGCTACGCTGGCCATAAATTTCAATAGGATGTTAGCCCGGATTGAAAAATCATTTGAGTTACAGAAGAGTTTTGTAAGTAATGCATCTCATGAACTCAGAACACCACTTGCAGCTCAAAAATCGGAAATACAAATTGCATTGGAAAAAGACCGTTCGGCTGAAGAATATCAGGAAATACTTAAAGCTCTTTCTGTTGATAACCAAAGACTTATCCAACTTACCAATGGACTATTACAATTAGCCAAATCCGAGAAATCCGATGAGGAAGTGAGTATGGCTCCTACTCGAATTGACCCTATTTTATTCAGTGTACAGGAAGAAATCATTAATCAGCATAGCGATTACAAGGTAAATATAGATTTCGAAGAAATACCGGATGATGATAATTGGGTTACTGTAAATGGAAATACACAATTACTCAGAACCGTATTTTATAATCTTATCGAAAACGCTTGTAAATATTCCAAAAATAAGCAGGCAGACGTGCGAATTAAATTTAATAAAGCCAACTGCCTTATTGCGGTTTCTGATACTGGAATTGGAATACCAAAAAACGAAGTTGAAAAGATTTTTGAGCCTTTTTACCGCACCCAAAATGCTGCATCCTATCATGGTTATGGCATAGGATTATCTATCTGCAAAAGAATTGTGGATATTCACAATGGAAAAATATCTGTTCGAACCGAATTAGGCAAAGGAAGCACTTTCGTAGTTATAATACCGCATATAAACTGAAAGTGCCCTTTCACCGAAGCAAAAGAGCAGCAATAATTATAAATTAACGGCTTAAATCAACCCCCCTAATAATCCTAAAGATGAACCGAGTTTTTTGCTGATTGCTTTTTGAGCTAATTTGGCACTCAAACCATTTTCAGGAAGCTTACTACACCAAGGCCTTAGTAATTTTACCCACAGAGAGCCGCCACCCCGTGCACCTAATCGGGCTAAAAGTAAACCTACATTTGAGGATAGGGCATCAGATTTGCCTAAAAGCATTTTTGCGGTTTGTATGATTTTTTGAACCGCCCCCACATTCGCATTTCCTTTACTAAAAGCAGGAATTAACGCAGAAGCACCAGAAAGCTGACTTTCCAAAATCACCGGCAGTAGCTTTTGCATCTTACTCCAAGCCTCCAGCTGTATATACCTGCTACTTTAGATTGCTTGCAGCTATTCAATAAATTCATCGATTTGTCAAGCATACCAGTATCAAACAATCGGACAGGGAAGTATTAAATAAATAACGATAGCTATAAACTTACTTCCTGCATTGCATTTTAATCTAAATAAAAAACATATACTTTATAAAAATACACTTCTCACTTAAAGTAACTTAAAAAATTATCGCGTCCGAAAAGTTTGATTTGACTTAAATGCCCTTATAACCCTTTAATAAACTCAAGATTACGTTTTAAACCGGCCAATTTGGTTCTTTTTATTGGCGATTGCCTGAAAATTTCCTTGAATACTTCTTCTGTAATTTCTTCCCAGTCAGCTTTTTTCATTCCGAGTAAATGATCGGATGGTGAAAATTCTACAGTTTGATGCGGTTTTGCAAATCGATTCCAGGGGCAAACATCCTGACAGATGTCGCAACCAAAAATCCAGTTTTCCATTTTCCCTTTGGCTTCTTTCGGAATCGCATCTTTTAACTCAATTGTGAAATAGGAAATGCACTTACTTCCATTTACTACATAGGGTTCCTCAATAGCATCTGTAGGGCAAGCATCCATACAGGCAGTACAAGTGCCACAATAATCTTTGATAGGGCCATCATATTCCAAATCCAAATCACAAATAATTTCACCCAAAAAGAAAAAAGATCCCATTTCTCTGTTAAGTAGATTACTGTGCTTGCCAACCCATCCTAAACCAGATTTTGCTGCCCATACTTTATCCATCACTGGTGCCGAATCAACAAAAATTCTTCCATTTACGTCCCCTATTTCTTCGTGTATGTTTTGGAATAATTGCCGGAGCTTATCCTTCAAAACAAAATGATAATCTTTCCCATAGGCATATTTAGAGATTTTAAAATCTTCATCGCCTTCGGGCAGTTTTTTATCCGGATAATAATTTAGCATAACAGATATTACCGATTTTGCTCCCGGCACCAGTTTTTGGGGGTCTAGTCTTTTATCAAAGTGATTAGCCATCCATGCCATTTCTCCATGGTAATTACGATTTAGCCATTCTTCCAGCCTTGGTGCCTCTTTTTCCAAAAATCCGGCTTTTGAAATACCACAAAAATCAAAGCCCAATTCTTTTGCTTTTAACTTTATCAAAGTCGAATAATTAAATCGTTCTTTCGCCATAAAACTTAAAATCTATTATAAAATGCATCAATGCTGCTCAAAAGCAGATTAGGCAATGATGATTGTCATAATCCCAATTTATAAAAATCCTCAACTTTGACTTATAAAACAAATATAAAATGAGCAACAATACGAATTACATTATTGACGAACATCAGGATCATATTCAATGGATAAAGGATTTGGAATTTTACGAAGAAGATTTGGCTTTTCTTACCAGTCAATTGGAAGATGTAAGTTCTAAAAATACAGGTAGTGACCTCAAGAAGAAGGTGGAAAAATTTCAAAATCAATTCATTATCCAGCAAAATGAAATTGATATATTAAAACATAATATTAATAAAAATGAAGAAATACTTGAAAATAAAGTAATCGAGAATCCTGTTGCAATTGAGCATAGAAAAATGGAGGATGACCTTTCGCTTAGGGATCGGGTTGAAACATTTGCCCGACTCTTTAAAGAAATGAAAGCAGAGTTTAATTCTTTTCTGGCTGCCAATTTATAAACTAAAAGAATGGTAAGATTTAAAAAAAGCTGGTTTAACGCCGGCTTTTTTATTGATAAAGATCACGTAATATTTTGAGTTTTATCATTATTTAAAAATGGGAAAAGTCAGACTTTTATAAGGTAATAATTACTAAACCAAAACATATAAATACGATGAGAAAAATAATCATATTAAGTACAGTAACACTATTTCTGGGAATCCTGTATTCATGTAGCGTTATCAATGACGTTATAAAACCTGATAAATTGGGTGGAAATCAATCGCCCATCGGTGAAGTAGGAAATTCTTTTAGCATAAGTGGGGTAAATGGAATGAGCTTTTCCGACGTAAAAATTTCTGAACTAAGTAGTGATGGTATCTCCACCGTGGACGTTAATATGAACATCACAAACCCCGTTTTACTAGCCATTGTGGATGCCTTACCTTATTCCAAAACAGTGAATGGGAATCAGGTTTCCATGTCTTTGAAAGCCAAATTTACGGATGAAGGAGTAGCCAATGAATTAAATGGGCAAATGTTTACAATGGTTAAATACGATGGAAAAGTTGGTGACCAATATTCAGCAAAAGCCAATGGCAAAACCATAACCCGGGAAATAAGGAGTAAATCGGAAACGGATGATTATCCCTACGCTTTCTTTAATATCAAAGCTCTAGAGGTGCAGTCCACCGGATTAAATATACCCGGGGTTAAGAGATTCGTTTTTTATTTCAACCACAGATTTGGGTTTGTAGGATTGCAAGTGGAATTAGAAGATGGCACCACTCCTAAACTTACCATAATCAGTAAAAATGAAAATTCCTGATGACTCTTCTGAATTATAATTATAAAAAATACAGCACTTTTTTAATCCTATTGGGTTTGGTCGTGCTGTATTTATATCTTCAGGGAGTTCGACCTATTTGGCTCGACATAAAAACTTTTGCCATAGTAAGTACTTACATGGAAAGCCGGTATTTCCAATTTATCAGTACAAACCTAATGGATGAACTAGCATTAATACTATTATGCACCGGAATCTATTTATTGGTTTTTACAAAAGAAAAAAATGAAATATCAGCTTTTCAAACATTAAGACTCAAAGCCTTTATGTGGGCACTCAAAAGTTCACTAATCTGCTTTTTGATACTATATCTGCTTTTCTATGGCTATATAATTTTTGCAGCTACTACCGGAATAATTATATTCTTTATTATGTCTTACTACTTGTATTTCAGGTATTTAATCATCAAAAAATAAAGATCAGTTGTGTGATTTTTTAATCTATTGATGTACAGTTACTACCCGCCTTTTTGGGTCTGGTCCATCATAAATTAATGTAACAGCCCTTTCCCCTAATATTTGTTCGTCGGCAGTGGGAAGTCCTGGAGGGAAACCCTGTAATGATTTGGTTAACAGGAGCACTAGATGCACTCTCATTTTTAATAGTTAAACTACTTTCTGAAGCTATAGTATAAATATACAATAAAGTGACGTATGCTTCAGCTTCTATGCCAGTCAGGCTTATATAAATCTAATTACGGATTTATTGTTTATTGCGAAATTATTAAGTCGACCTGTACTTGAGCTGGTGTTTCAAATGAATCAAAAAGAGTACTTCTTAAACTTTCAGGAGTCGTTTTGCTCCGTCAAGCGATAGCGGCGGGCGTTCCCGACGAAACCCTCCACCATTTGGCGTGGTTGGACTGTTCTCGACTGTCTCGAACTGACATTTGTTCTACTGTCAGGTCGAGAGTAGCGGCGGGCGTTCCCGTCGAGATCCTACTTTATTGACAATGTCAAGTCAAGCTATAATAGCGGGCGTTCCAGTCGAGACCCTCAAAGATTTGTCGTCGTGAGACTGTTCTCGACTGTCGCTCGAACTGACAGTGATTATGTCAGGTCGAGAGTAGCGGCGGGTGTTCCCGACGAGACCATCCATTATCGACAGCGGTTGTTTTGTCAGGTCGAGAGTAGCGGCGGGCGTTCCCGTCGAGACCCTCTTACCTACTCCGCTATAAATACTTTATAGTTCGTAAGATTTCTACATTCGGCCAAATCTTTCAAACGCTCAAAATCTCCTTCTGTTAATGCTTTTTTCTTTTGACCTGACCATTTCTTAATTCGTTTTTCAAACTCGATGGCGTCATATACCTGAGAGAATGTGGCAGTAAATTCGAGTTTCAAGGGTCTTCTTCTTGCTGTATAAGCCTTTGGAAATTCTGCATTGTCGTGCTGAAGCATTCGGTTTTCAAGATTGCTAGTCATACCGGTGTAGTATGTACCATCCGAACATAGCAAAATATAAACGTGGTATTCTTTAAGCATAAGTGGACTTTAAAGGCTAAATATAAGGATTTCGTGTGAAATGACTGTTCTCGACTGTCGCTCGAACTGACAGTGGGTCTTTGCTCGAACTGACAGATGTATTTCGCTCGAACTGATAGTGGGTCTTCGCTCGAACTGACATTGTCTATGTCAGGTCGAGCATAGCGGCGGGTGTTCCCGACGAGACCCTCCTTTATTGACAATATTAATCGTTGCGGCGGGCGTTCCAGTCGAGACCCTCAAAGATTTGTCGTCGTGAGACTGTTCTCGACTGTCGCTCGAACTGACAGTGGGTCTTTGCTCGAACTGACAATTAAATCAATTCAAATATCTTCAATATAAAATGATACACTTCTTTAAACACCTGTAAATCATTGTGTAAGCCCATGTTATTTTTCAAAATTCAACCGCTTACGCGGTATTATTAAATAGTCAAATAGTCAAATTGTCAATCCCTGAGACAACGCACAGAAAAACCACTACCCTTAATGCCGTCGCCCCTGAATACATCGCCATTGCCACTGCCCAGACCCCGAATCCAGGCATTTGTCGCATCGTACCCTTTCGAACTCCACCAGAGGCCGCTGCCGCCAATGAGGTAGAATGTTCCACTGTTGTAACGGTAGCCGCCCGGAAGCCCTGTAAAGCCACTTTCATTTGTAGCTCCTGTATTTGGAGAAAGCCAATGTGCAAGACCCGCTTCTTTCATTTTAACGCCTGCCACACTTTCTCCTCCCAAATTGGTCGTCAGCGTTGTCCACTCCACGTCTGTAGGTACGTGCCAGCCCGTAGGGCATACATTCTTATTGCCATTTGCAGTAGTATTTATCGCATACCAGTTGTACAATGCTCCATAGGCTATAAGATTAGAAGATTCATTAGGAGCATTGTACCAGGAATACCCAGGAGATGCATTCGTGCTAGCATTTCCCCAAAGTGTATTATCTGTTATTAGCGGAATAAGCGTACCATCATTATAGCGGGTCGTTTTAAGATTCTCCGCCATCCAAGTTTGTGTACCTATGGTAATTATATCATATCGGTTATTGTCTATGTCTTTTACTCCCTCTAAGGCTTCAAGTTTAGTATCTAATAAATCCACATATGCCTTCGTAGCGGCATCTTGAGGATTTACTGGGTTAGTCACACCGCTGATGATACCAGCTACTTTTACATTGCCTTCTACATGTAGTTTTGTTTCTGGATTTGTTTTTCCTATTCCTACATTACCATTATCCAGGATACTCATTCTTTCTTGTAGATTATTTGGGTTAGACGATGCGGATGTAAATAAACCAAGCCGTGCATCAACTGGATTTGTTCCTATTGTCTTAATACCTCCTGTATATCCAAAACCTGTTTTGAAGTACATCGAGGTCTTTACATCTATACCTAATGACCTGGTATTTTCTAATAATAATATTGAATCACCTGCATAGTTAACATGTAATTTCATCAAGGGCGATGCTGTCCCGATGCCAATATTTGTCCCATTGTCAAAAACTTGAGATGAAACCAAAGCCGCTCCATTCCATTTAGAAAGATAATTAGTCGTATTCGCCCCTATCTGAGAACTGCTACCGGTTGATAACCTACTCCATACTGGCGAGCCAGGAGTTCCTGAATTATAATAATAGCCCGGTTGTACATCGCTTACAGTGACAGTGTTGTAAACCAATAAACTTACTGCTGGTGAGGCTATGGTAGTGGCATCCGTGCTTCCGGTAAGCGATACATTGGGTATTAAGATACCCTTGCTTGCTGAATTTACTTCCAGCATAGCACTGCCGGGGTCGTTTTGATTGTTCAGCTTTATTGATTGTGCAAAGCTTGTCACGTGTAGTATTATACCCAATACTGCCGTTAAAAATAGTGGTTTCTTCATTTTTGTTAGTTTAAGGGTTTCCAAAATAGGCCTTTTGAGAGCCTTTCTCCCTTGTTCTTTAATGCTAAATTTGGTAAAATAGCTCTTAATCAGAAATTAAAAAACTATGAAAATTAATCATTTTAGATGAACTTTTAAATAGGAAAAACATACTCTTCTTGCTGGAACTTCGTTTGAAAAGAAGATTATTGCAATCAGAAACGTGAATAAAAAAAACTCAATAATTTGATAGTCAGTCAATTATATGATTTGAGCATAATTGACCTTCTCAATCAATTTGTCTAAAAATAAGGCCTAAAGAAATCAGTTATTTTATTGAGTGGTAGGCGTTCCAGAGCTTGATTTCTGAAATCGTTTCTTATCGTTCTACTTTTTGTGGAGCTTAATCCATCTTTGTATACTTAAGGGAAAGTGCGATTTAAATTATAGCTGTTCGGCATTTTCCCGAATTAGAAGCGAGATAGGAAGGATTTGTAAATCGAATAAAATAAGACTTTATCAATTTTTTTATTGTCAGAAAAGAAGTGAATATCCTTCCTTTTAAATTTAGTTCAATAAGATTGAAAATCCTTTTCCTATACCTATCGGGAATAGCTTCAACATGCCCTGCGGAACATGTAGAAGATCGGAATTTAATCTTTTAAATAGAAAACCTATTTTAAGGAGAATTAGTCAATATTTTAATTGAAATTTCCAATATGAAAAATTACCTTATGAATTCTTATAGAAATATTGCATTAGGTATTACTGTTTTAAGCTTAATATCCGCCATTTTTGAGAGGTTGAATCATAAATAAGCGAAACAGCACCTTCCCCTAATATTTGTTCGTCGGCAGTGGGAAGTCCTGGAGGGAAACCTGTAATGATTTGGTTAACAGGAGCACTAGAAGCACTCTCATTTTTAATAGTTAAACTACTAACTGAAGCTGTGGTATAAATGTACAATAAAGTGCCATCTGATCCAGCTTCAATACCAGTCAGGGTAATAGCACCTGTACCGCTAAACCTAATAACGGATTTATTGTTTCTTACGAAATTATTAAGTTCACCCGTACTTGTGCTGGAGGTTTTACTACTTAAGGCCAAATCGCCCCCAACAGCAAGTTTTGCAGTAGGGAGACCGTCGGCTATCCCAACATTTCCATTGGGTAAAATCTTCATTTTCTCTCCATTATTGATTTGAAAAGAAATATTACCGTTGTCGAAATTATTAAAGTTGGCATTCGTGGCATCCATATTTATTTCAAATCCATCTGTTGGGCCGTCTCCGCCCGTTTCTTCGGTGAGTCTGATGGTGGGGTTAGTTGCCCTTATATGAAGCTGGGTATTGGCAACCAAATTTCCGATCATAAGCCTGTTCGCGAACACAGTACCATCTAAATCGATAGTAGAAGCACTTACTGTAAATTGATTAGAATTAAAAAAAGCATCACCCTCTAAATGAAATTTTTTCAAAGGATTGGTGGTGCCTATACCGACGTTTCCAAGTGAATCTATAACCATTCGGGTACTATTTGCAAAAGTCCTGAACTGCAACATTTTATTTGCATTGTAGATAATTCCACCGCTTGAATTGCCTTTATCTGGTCGGCCGAATATTATTCCGGATTCTCTATTGTTTGGTACCCCGAAACCCAAATAAAAATGGTTATTATTTTCAAAAAAAACATGGCCATTTGTATGAGGAGTGACACCACTTATTCCACCTGTGGTACCTAATACATGAAATCTTTTTTTAGGATCATAAGTACCAATACCTACTCCGAGGTCTGTATCTAAATGAAGAATTGGGCTAATTGGAGCGATTGTCAATTTATCGAAAGTGAAACTTTTTGCTGTGTTGAAATAAAAATTATCTTTAAAAGAAGTCATCGCTGAATAATCTGGTCCAAAATCGATACTTGATATTCTTGTGCCTAAACCAGATATACCCCGATCAATATAGAAGTCAAAAATACCAAAGCTATTTTTGGTAGACATAAATCCGTAATTCCTGTTATTTGTTTTAACCTGTAATCCAGGAGTGTCATTGTCATTGGTTGGTAGCAATTCAATAGATTGTGCCCTGGAAATCATAAGCATTGAGAAATAAATTAAAAACATAAAAGTGTATTTTCTCATTTTCTTAATTGGTTTAAATTTTCGTTTTAAATTTAATATTACAAATATGGTTCGGATTCAGTATCAAAAATATCATTTTTTGGATTTCAGGTAATAAATTACTTTGCTTTAAAAATCAATCTTGTATTCCACCGTTAATATTTTTATAATTAGCGAATTATGGTAATAAAAAAAGTATTGACAGCGGGATTGACATCGCCCGTAGTGGCATTGGTAAACTTAATTTCTACCGTATCATTTGCCGGAACTCTTGCATAGGCAATGACAATGCCGTCAGGCAAGGCACCTGAAGGCGAAACAGTAACCGTACTACCTAAATATGCTTTAGCGACTGGAATAGTCAAAGTTGTAGATTTCACAGCATTTATGGTGGGAAGGTTAATCGTATAGCTCGTTTTAATGATTTCAGTCAAATACGACCCATTTCCTCCGATCTGTACATTACCCACCACTGCCAAATTTTGAGAAACATTAGCGTCACCGCCTAAATTTAAAGTGCCATTAACGGATAGGTTTTGACTTAAGGTCGTATTGCCGCCTACCTCCATGGTAGAGCTGACTCTTGCGGTGCCGCTTACATCTAGTTTTCTTTGAGGGTCTGTTATTCCGACACCAAAGTTTCCAGTGGGCAATAAGGTGAGTTTCGTGCTGCCATTGCTTTGGAAAAACATCGGGCTGCTTAATTGGTTGTTTAGCACCATACTTTTGTCTGTACCACCTTCAATTAAAAAACCTTTAAAAGGAAATGTATCAGTGGAGTTAATCCTGAGCTTACTAATATCAACCTGATTTGAGCCTTTTACAATTAGAAAGGGAGTCTGTCCATTTGATTCTTTTATAAAAAAAGCATCATCATAAATATAATTATCTACTAAAATGAGGTCTTGGTAATTATCGCCGAAAGACCATCTTTGGGTATTTCCATGTTTAAAAACGAGCCCATTAAAGCTTGTACTACCATTAGAGGGATTATGAGAAGGGTTTCCTGATAGTTCTATCTGAGCGGAACCATCTCGATAATTATCCAATTCCTCAATCGATTTTCCTTCTATTTTAAAACGGGCGTTTCCGATTTTGGACAATTGTTCCATTTGTGAAAAACCACCTTTCGCATTAATCAATGCTTCAGTATTCAGAGGATTAATTTCAACAGATTGAGCATTAATTCTGATACTTGCTAAAAAAAGAAAGGGTATTATAAGCGTAACGTTATTCTTCATTTTCTTAAAAAAAAATTATTGCCTGTTCCAGGTTGTCCCTTTTCCTTCTTGATACCGGACAACTCCAATTGTTTTTCAATGCTGCACGTCCCTTATCGAAACTTTGCAGGTAGTTGACATTAATAATGTGCGAGCGGTGTACCCGTACTATATGCTGTACCCCCAAAAGCCGCTCTTGAAGTTTCTGAATATTGGTACTTACTATTATCTTTTTTCCATCACTGAGATAGATATACGAATAACTGATATCAGCTGAAATCATCACAATTTCTGCTGGCTTAATGTAGGTTCTACTGCCTACATGTATTTGTGTAAATGCCCTGCTCCACATCTTGGGATTTGGTTCTAAAATCCTGTTTCTTGTTTTCATGATTTTTAATTGGTGAAAACTACTCCTCTTAATCCCATCACGCTACCTCCTGTCCAATTTGCACTGGATTCAACTCTTAAAAAATAGTAAATGCTTTCATTATTTATAATTACGGAACTACCCGGAGTACCTACTTTTTCTTGAATTCCTGCACCTGAAACTGTAATTATTGTGGCTAAAGTGGAAGCTGCTGAATTGGCTTGTTTTGCCACAGCTAAAAACTTTAAAGTCATATTGCTCTGACCCGTTTGCAAATAATTAAAGTAGATTTTGCTTACTTCGAAGCCCTGAGGCAATTCAACGGGTGCATACAAGTAAGCCACCGTATTTTTAGTGCCTGAAGCAAATGATACCAGGCATTTTTCTATGTCTCTTTCAAAACTACTTGCGAACTGAAAATCAGTGACATGTGGCTGAAAACCCATAGCCGAAACATTATGAAACTGAGTCACGGTAGTATTGGTACATGGAATCAAATTCCCCGAGGGGTCGGTACAAACCTTTCTTTCACCTGTTCCTGCCAGGTTTGTAGCCTTTAGTCCCTGACCTTGTATAGTAGCCGTTGAGCTAATACCGCCGCCAACCCGAAGTTTGAAAAGTGTAGGAACATCAGGATTTATACCCAGGTTCATCACCCCATTTTTTTGAATTACCAAGGCATTAGACCTTATAAATTCAGATGGACCATTTCCGATAACGAAAAGGGGGTCTGTAGAAACCCATGAATCTAAAGAATTGGTAGAACTTGCGGACCTGACTTGAAAATCAGTACCAACTTCTTCACCTATAGCCCTGTTAAAAGCCCCAAAAAAACTTGTACCATAACCTGAAGTTCTTAATCCCCAACCCATAGCATTTACATACTCGCCTCCGGTATTCGTATTTCCTTCGCCAATGGCGATGGTATTACTACTACCATCTTGAATTTCATTTCCAAAACCAAGTCCAATGTTTTTCAGGCCTCTAACTTGTACATTTTCGCCAAAAGCAATCGTATTGCTGGTGCCATCAGCTATCGCCCCTTCTCCTATTGCAACTCCTCCCCTAGATCTGCTTTCTGAATTCAAGCCATAACAGAAACTAAAAAGGCCGATACTTTCAGAAATGAATCTTGTAGAACCGTCTGCCAGATTAAATGTACCTCCTTGAAAAGCACTACGGCCTGGTATCCAGGCCATTCGTGTACCGTTTCCGTTTGCAGGTGATTGAGGTGGATAGCTTGTATTATCAGCATCGATGGGTAATGCATTGGCATAAGGCGACCAGAATCCTGCGGGGTTTGTATTGCTGATGTAGTTGCCGTTTTGTTGCCAAAGTCCAGAATTTGGTAAATTTTGCCAACTTGCATTTCCTACAGCATCGGAGGTCAGAACCCTTCCTGCGGCCTCATTTATATTGATAAACCTAAGTTTTGGGGCGGTACTAACCAATGAATCCGGACTCATAAAACCAAACTGTGCAAAACCTGAAAATTGGATTACCAAAAGAAGAATGGTGAATAATTTCCTCATAGCTATAATTTTTTATCAAAGCTAAGTTGGATTATTCAGGGTCGGTACTACTAATGTTAGTAGGCGTCAGATTTAATAAAGGGCTATTTTCCTATTCCGGAATTTATTGAAGCTTTCAAAACCTCAACATCTTTTTGAATAGAACGGATAAGAGCTTTTAAATCATCATTTTCGGCTTTCAACTCTTTGATTGCCTGAATACTCATGATATTAAGCTTGGAATAATTTACCGCCTTAAAACCCTTCTCATCCGTTTTGACCAGCTCAGGGAAAATTTGCTCCACTTCTTGAGCTATAAAACCATAAGACTGCTCATTGCCAAATCCTTTATCCGGAAATTCCTCCGTTTTCCAATCAAAATTTACGGGGTTAAGTTTTATTAAATCATCCAGTAAGGGATTGAAAGACCTTATATTTTTTTTGTAGCGGCTGTCGGAAACACAGGTACCTGCCAAAATTGTTCCATTTCCATCGCTTAAGCAACCATCCGTACTTGACATTCCAATTCTAAGATTCCCCAGTTGATCCAGACGCATTTTTGTAGTATTTGTACCTAATCTAAAATCAAATGTATTGGTCTCAGTTAACCTGATGGAACCGATGAACTGATCGGGGTATTCAGTACTGCTGGCTTTCAGAAACTGAATACCGGCTTTTTTATCTGCTGGAACAGCAATCGAAACAAATGCATCATCATCGTTCTCTATTCTGACTAAATGCGAAAAATTAGAAGAAGAAGATCCTGATTCTCCATCAGATATATGCAATTTTTTTGATGGCGAATTGGTACCAATACCCATATTTCCGTTTTTCAGAATTGTTAAAGCCGTAGATCTGTTTATGTCGGACTGCCCATTTCCAATTAAAAATAGAGGATCTGTAGCCACCCAGGTTGTATTTGATCCGGTAGGTACGCTATTAAAGGCACCTAAAACTGTATTGGAGTAGCCATTTAGCTTTAATCCCCAACCCATTCCATATAAATATTTCCCTGCAGATTGACTATTTCCCTCCCCAATAAGAATAGTATTACTTGTGCCGTCTGTAATGTTATTATTAAATCCTCCCTGTGCAGAGTTGCTTCCAATTTCTCGCCAATTACCTGCAGTAGGTTGCCATGAAACGTTGCCAATAGCATCTGAAGTCAGTACTTTTCCTAAGGCAGCATTATTTGGGTAATTTAATTTTTGAATGGTTACAAAATCATCGGCTTTATTAATTTGAAATGGGATAGTTCCGAAGCCTATATTATTTACAATTTGAAAAGCGTTGGTATTGACAGGAATTGGGAATGTACCTGCCTCTCGAAAATCTCGGATTGTCCATCTGGGTACGCTAAGATTAGCAAATTCTATGGATTGGGTAGATCCTTGTATGTCAGTAAAACCACTGAGATAATAGGACTCCCCTGATATTTTCAGTTTGGCGTTTCCCGGAACGCTGATTACCTGGTCGGCTATGGCTTCAATTGAAACTACATTATTTATTGACATTTTTGCACTAATAATATCACTATTTCCATTATTGATTGGATTCAATGTGATGCTCTGAGCCACAGTCATTTCTGAAAAAATAAAGCTTAGAAAAAATATTTTTTTCATCTGTTTTTTTCACCAAACATACGAAAATTAAATCCAAAAGTATACTACTAATGTTAGTAGGCGATCAATAAAAAATATGTTATATTATTTTAATTTAAAACCTCAGACTTATTCGTCTCCCGCCATGCTCCTGGTTCCAAATTATTCAATTTCAAACCTCCAATTCTAACTCTTTTGAGGATTAATATCTCATAGCTTAATTTATAACACATTCGCCTTATTTGCCTATTTAATCCCTGTATTAAAGTAATTTTGAAATGAAAATCATCGAGTTTTATCACCAAAGCGGGCAATGTTTTTTCGCCCATGATTTCTACTCCGTTTTTCATTGATTCCAGAAATTCATCGTTAATTGGTTTATCTACTTTTATCAGATATTCTTTTTCGGTATTATATTCTTTACGCAGAATTTTGTCATAAAGCCTGCCGTCATCGGTTAACAGTATAAGTCCTTCAGAGTCTTTATCAAGTCTGCCAACAGGATAAATTCCTTCGAAGGGTAGTAAAGTCGATAGGTTATTATCTATTTCCTTATTTAGTGTAGTTTCGATTCCTCTTGGTTTATATAAAGCAATATATTTGAACTTTTTTGGTTTTTGTAAAACGATATTTTCATAGACAATTTCATCTTCTGGCAACAAGGTTGGATTTGCAGATGTATAAACTCCATTAACGCAAATTTTCTTATCACATAGAAGCTTAAGGGCATCTTTATTAGAAATCCCCAGTTTTTTTACTAAAAAATAGTGAAGTTTATTTCGAAAGCTCAATTTGGATTTCCTAAATTATGACATGCAGACTTAAAAATTATTTGAGGTTAATAGCGAGACAAAAGTTGTCAAGCTCTGATTAAAAACTTTCCAAAAACTATTCATTACCAGCTTCTTGTCTTTATGGTTTTAATAAAAAAGAAAATCAGATATCCAATTGGGCCAAACATGAATGTGAATGGCAAAGGAATACTGTACAGCAATCTCGAAAGACCAATCTCCTGCCCTTTACGTACAATATATGCTCCTACAAAAAGATCGAATGCCAGGTAATGAATCCATCCCGCCGCCACAGCGATATCGTCTTGAAAAAGGGACTTTACATTTTCAAGAGTACTAAAGCTATCCACATTGAAATTACCGATTCCGCTTAAAATCAGAACAGTGTAAATTACTGCAAGAACCAAAATTACTCCTCCAAGAACTACGCTTTGCGTTTTTCTCCAATTAGGAGCTAATAATAATAATATCCAACCAGTAAGAACAAAGGTATTGGCAAAAGTAAAAATGGTAGATGGAATCATGATTTAATAAAGTAACTTAATGGTTGTTTTAGTATTATTCTGATCAAAGTAAATCATACAATCGTTAAATTTTGGTGCTGAAAATTTGGGCTTAAAATTCTGTGAAAAGCCATAAGGTTCGCTGGGTGCACCAAAAATATTTTTATCCAGCTTTCCATTATTATTAACATCCTGATATATCGCTATTACATATTCACCATAGGACAAATCGTTCAACGATAACTTGAAAATTCCAACTTTTGCTGGTATAATTTCTTTAGACATAAATATACCTTTATCTTCTAAGAAGTCAGAACTGTTTTTATAAACCGCCACCCTGATTGCCCGATTAGTAACTTTAATGTTAGGAATGGTAATTTCAAGAGTACTTTGGATCTGAAAAAGAAGGAAAATAATTAAAATCAAGCTTTCGAAGTTTTTGATGTCAAATATAACATGGATTAAATACAATTGTTTTATTGATAGGGTGATTGGCGTAAATCGTAAAGTACAAAGTGAAAATAACTTTTTCTTCTTCTGTCAAGTTCTGAAAAACCTGCCACTATACGCGATACATCCACAAATTTAATGCTTGCTTTCGAAATTGGCCCAATAAAAATCTCACCAGTGGTGACCGTTTGATCCCAGGATCCATTACCAACCGGGGTAATCATTAATAACATACTATCCCTGTGATAACTATGACTTGTGATACCCAATTCATACCAATTATTTTCAGTATTCCAGTCTATGGTAAAATTACCGCTACCTGATCTAATAGTGCCCAAACTATCCAGGCTACCCCATGCCAGCATTCTTGGACCTGTACTAATGGGCAACCATTTATTAATGGGAATTTTAACATCATTTATAGTCAAAGTTCTTTGCCTCATGTAACCATAAAATTGATGCTGTTGATTATTATAAATGAGCATTCCTGGTACGGCATCATTTCCTATTAAATTATATTATTCATAGCCTCATTATTTAGGCCAGTAAGGAGCAAAAGTTTGGTGGCTGATGATAAATTAATAGATGCCTTATTGGTAGGATCAATCAAAACAGATTGAGCAAATGCAGTCATTTTAGATAAAAACAAAATCGCAAGAATACTGATCTTTTCCATAGTTATTACTCATTATAATTCAATAATAATAAGTGAATTAGATTAAAAAAAGCTAAAATTAAAAGGAAACCTGAGGAGTTTTATTTTATGGAAATTAATAAGGCATTTTCAATGAACGAGTCCATTAAGCAAGGCCATTCTGATTGCCTCATTAGCCGAATTCACATGTAATTTTTTGTAGATGTTTTTCAAGTGAAAGTTCACCGTAGGAAAACTTATATTTAATTCAGCAGCTATAAGCTTGTAGCTAAGCCCTTTTACCAACAAATCGAGCACTTTTTTTTCAGAGGCAGTAAGTTCAACAAATTCCTTTACACCCGAATTTTGATTTTGAAACATGCTAAGTACTTTTCTTGCTATACTCGGACTCATGGCAGACCCTCCCTGATAGGTATCGATAATAGCATCAATGTATTTTTCCGGAGAAGAGGCTTTCAAAATATAACCACTGGCACCGGCACAGATAGCGGCAAATATCTTTTCATTATCTTCAAACACGGTCTGCATGCATATCTGAATATGCGGATACTTATCTTTTACTAACAAAGCAGCTTCAATTCCGCTGATTCCGGGCATTTGGATATCGAGCAAAATAACATCCGGTTTTTCTTTTCGGGAATTCTCCAGAATATCAACCGCTTTTTCGTGAGAACCGCTTAATACCATATCTGATGTTGAGCAAATGGTTTCTTCCATAAGCTCCCGTATCTCCGCCACATCTTCGTATAAACTTACTCGTATCATTTTATTTTACTTCATCAGTCATTCAGCAAATATCTTAAAATTAAAATTGGTTCTAACCTATTAATACTAGTAGGTTAGAGACGTATTTTAATTTCGGTCCCTCTATTTTCCATTGAAATTATTTCAAACTCTGCCCCTATCTTTTCGGCTCTGTTTTTCATATTTGTCAGTCCATTTCCTTTACTGATTTTGCTATGATCAAATCCGGAACCATTGTCTTTTAAAGTCAAAAAACGGTGCCCGTTTTTCTTTTCTGCCGAGAAATGTGCTGAATCTGCATTGGAATATTTGGCAGCATTATTCATAGCTTCTTTAAATAAATAAATTAATTGCCTTCTGTTTGCTGGTTTCAGACCTTTCGAATCAAAATTTTCTGCTATATCTGCCTTGAAATCAATATTTTTACTTTCAAATATTTCTTTGCCGAAGTCTGTAATACGCTCCAGCCAACCTTCTTCCTGATCGTTTGATGGATTTAATTCATAGACGGCATTTCTAACTTTCGAAAGTATGTTTCTAGATTTTTCGGCAATGGCCTGCAATCTGTCGGTAAGTTCGATATCTTCTTTTACTCTTCTTTTGCTCAATTCCACATACATTGTGAGGCTACTCAGCGAAGCAGCCAAATCATCATGAAGATCACCCGAAATCTGATTTCGCAATTGCTGCTGTCGTTCTTTTTCCAGGTAATTTTGTCTGAATTTATAGCCGAGTGCCAACGAAAACAACACTATTTCAATCATTGACCCTGTCATTAATACATATTCCTGATTCAAGGAACGTAGTATACCCAGATTTTGCAAGGCTAAAACGAATGAGGAAGTACTCAAGAAAAAAATAGCAAATGAATAATAAAATATCAGAGGATCTCTTGCTTTAATATATACATAACAGATGTAATAGAATAAAATGGTAAAAAGTAAACTTAATATAATCGCAAAATAATTGATCTCATTCGGATGCCAAAAAGGAGTAATGCAAATTAAGGCAATTGCACTGGTCATTATAAAACCTTTTATTAAATGCCAGTACTTGAGTTTATGATTCAAATCCAGAAATTTTTCTGTAAAAAGTGTAATAAAAAGGTAAGATATATATAGAAACATTAAAAATGCATATTCATTAAATGGGTGATTTGACCAGAAATACTGAAAGGCAAATCCATAGATGGCAAATTGAAAAAGCCCGAATGATAAAATATAAATCATATAATATAAATAGGTCTGGTCTTTTATAGTTAACCATAAAAACAAATTATAAAATGATATTAAAATGATAAATCCGATAAAAACACCCCAAATAAGTTTTCGATTACTTTGATGCTCACTTAAGGCCGACACGTTCCATATTCTAACCGGAATTTTCAAATCACGGGATGTTCTCGCTTTGAGATATATTTCGTATTGTTGATTTTCAATAAGATCCAGCTCAAATGTAGGGTTTGGGTCTTTTATAAGGTATTTTTCAAAAGGTAATTTATCGCCGGTTTTGGAATAATATACTTCTCGATTTTTTTCAAAAATCCAAATTTCCAATTCACTTAGTCGTGTATTTTCTACCTCCAGATACCACTTTTCGTTAGTCTCGTTTCTTAAATCAAACTTTACCCAGCCAGTTCCGTTGGTATAAAGGAAATTAGGTAATGGGGCATTTAATTGAACAAACGATTTCCTAAATTCTACTTTTTTAATTTCGGGTTTCTTAAATTTTGAATCCTTATCCAGAAATACCTGATAATCTGTAGGAATCAGGCTTTTGAGATTTTTTTTTAAAATATTATTCTTTACCTGAACAGGAAGTTTTATATCATCAGGCATAAAATAATTTAAGCCACTTACACCGCCAAAGTATATACGCCCTTCTGAATTTTTATAAGATGCAAACGAATTATATTCATAATCCTGAAGCCCATCATTTAAATTAAATGTGGTAAATAATTCCTTTAAAGGGTCAAACCGAACAATCCCCCGGTTGGTACTTAACCATAAAATACCTCTATTGTCGAATTCACCACAATAAACAAAATCATTAGGCAGGCCATCTATTAGCGTGTATTTTTTAATTAAATTGTCATTTAAGTCAAAATGAAATAATCCTTCACTTGTGCCACACCATAAATTTCCTTTTGAGTCATTCTTAATGAAAATCGGAATAACATCCGGAATCATTATAGTTTTAATACCATTTTTCACCTTTACCAAGCCCTCTTCCATATTCCCGAAATACCATTTCTGCCTATTAGGATGAAAAGTAAAAACCATCCTGGAATCAGACTCCAACCTTTCAGTGCTTAATTTCTTTTTAATCAAATCGTAAATCAAAATTCCTTCTTCTGTACTCAAATAAAGTTTTTTATCGTACTCTTCCATACTTCTCACAAAAACTCCGGTAATACGCCTTTTGAAATTAATAATTGGGATATTTACAGGTTGTTCGTTTATAAACTCAGTAATACCTGCATCCGAAGCAATAAATATTTGATTGGTACTGGTTTTGATTAGCTGACTAATGTGATCAGAAACCAGATCAGAATTATCTTTGATAAAGTACTTTTTGACAGAAAAATCTTGCTTATTCAAAATCCAAATACCACTATTCAAGGTACCCAGCCATAGGTTTTGGCCATCTTCCAAAATGGATCTTATGCTGTAATTTCGAAGAGCTTCAGGAAAATCGGGTGGAAAATCTAATGCATATTTTGAAAAATTTCCCGCTAATCTTTCAATTCTGTCAATACCATAAGGATCGCTATTTACCCAGATTACTTCGTTTTGATCTACATATACAAAAGAGACAAAATTATCAGAAAGCCCGGGTTTTGATTCGGTATTTCTTGAAATTTGTTCAAAAGTCTTTGTCTTCGTATCAAAAATAAGCAAGCCCTTATCCTGAGTACCAATCCAGATTTTACCGTTACTATCAATTCCAAAATCCTGAATAAGTCCTATTTTTAAAGTATTGAAATTCTCAAAGCGTTCGATTGAATTATTTTTAGGATCCAAAATTCTCAATCCATCTTCAGTGCCCAGATAAAGCCGGTTATTCCACCATTTTATTTTAGAAATGAAAAGTGGTTTACCGGCTTTATTCACATTAGATTGTGAAAAATAAATTTCATTTTTACCATCTTTAGAATATACAATTCCCTTATCAGAATGCACCCAAAACTCACTCTTTGAAATAATATCCGAAGAATTAAAGGTGTTGGTATAATTGGTACTGAATTTCTCGCTATTAAAAAAAATCGAAAATTTATTT
The DNA here is from genome assembly GCA_024645245.1 of Jiulongibacter sp. Classification (GTDB taxonomy): domain Bacteria; phylum Bacteroidota; class Bacteroidia; order Cytophagales; family Spirosomataceae; genus JAHEBN01. The sequence goes on from JAHEBN010000006.1 coordinate 39,833, forward strand.
TGCACAACATCCATGCGAACAAAACCCTTTTTATCGGTCCAAAACCACAAAAAACCATCTGTAAACTCTATGGGTAAAACCTCTTCGCCATTAAAATATTGCACAAAAGAATTCTTAATATAATTATATTTATTCAGGCCCATTTCAGTACCGATCCAAACATTACCTGAACCATCTTCCACAATTCCACCTATTTTCCTTCCAGAAATGCTTTTGGAATTTCCGGGTTCTGGCTTGAATACGGTAATCTTTTTCCCGTCAAACATATTCAAACCATCCTGGCTACCAAACCACATCAATCCTCTGCTATCACGTAAAATTGAATATACCGAGCCCTGAGATAAGCCTTCAGCCAGTCCAATGTGAGTAACCCGATAAGGCAAATTCTGAGCATTGCTTTTTAAACTGACAAATACAAAAACCGTAACTAAGAATAAAAATCTGATCATACAGAATAATTGTAGTTTTCAACTCCCTGAGCATAGATAAATTTAAATCTTTATCTCTGATTTTTTGGCTTTAAGTTTTAAAATATGACATATTGACAGGCAAATATAGGCTGGTTTAATTATTGTCAAATCTATAAAGTAGTATAATAATGGTGCAAAACATGACAAAGAAGAACAAAAAAGTGGAAACCGAAGAAATACAGGATGATTTGACTACTGATAGTTCAGAAAATACTGACAATACGGAGCAGACAGATTCTGTAAGCGAAACAGATCGTCTTACGGCCGAGTTACAAGAACAAAAAGATAAATATATTCGCCTTTATGCAGAATTCGATAATTTCAGACGCCGTACCGCCAAAGAGAAAATCGAAACCATAATGAATGCATCTGAAAATCTGATCAAAGAGCTTATTCCTGTTTTAGATGATTTCGAAAGGGCAGACAAGGCAATGGAAAATAGCACTGACCTGAGTGCAATTAAAGAAGGAATTGATCTTGTATATCACAAGTTCTTTAAAACACTCTCCGCTAAAGGGTTAAAACCAATGGAATCTAAAGACACCGATTTCGATGTGGAATTGCACGAATGCATAACTCAGTTTGCTGCCGGCGATGAAAAGAAAGGTAAAGTTATCGACGAAATCGAAAAAGGTTATTACCTGAATGACAAGGTGATACGCTATGCGAAAGTAGTTGTAGGTAATTAATAAAAAGTAACACTAAGCTGTAAAGACCTGTAGTATAAACCGTGACAAATGGCAAACAAAAGAGATTATTACGAGGTATTGGGTGTTGATAGAAATACCAATGCTGATGAATTAAAAAAAGCATATCGCAAACTTGCAATTAAGTACCACCCGGATAAAAATCCGGGCGATAAAGAAGCTGAAAGTAAATTTAAAGAGATAGCTGAGGCTTATGCGGTACTTACCGACCCTCAGAAAAAAGCACGTTACGATCAGTTCGGACATGCCGGCATGGGTGGTGCTGCTGGTGGCGGCGGTGGCGGCGGATTCACTGTGGAAGATATTTTCAGCCAGTTTGGAGATATTTTTGGTGATGAAAGTCCATTCGGAAGCTTTTTTGGAGGCGGCCGCAGTAATGGTGGTGGAAGAAGAGGAGTAAGAAAAGGCTCTGACCTTAGAATTAAATTAAAGCTTACCTTAAACGATATTGCCAAGGGAGTTGAGAAAAAAATCAAAGTTAAAAGATATACCTCTTGCTCTACCTGTGGTGGTAATGGTGCCAAAAATGGATCTTCATTAAACACTTGCGGTACTTGTCAGGGGCAGGGTCAGGTGCGTAGGGTGCAGCAAACTATGCTGGGCCAAATGGTAACCACAAGTACCTGCCCTACCTGTAATGGCGAAGGTAAAATCGTAGCTGAAAGATGTGAAACCTGCTTCGGCGAGGGACGTCAGCTGACAGAAGACCAGATTAGCATCAAAATACCTGGCGGAGTGACAGATGGCATGCAGTTATCCATGAGTGGCAAGGGTAACGTGCCTGTCCGGGGTGGTGTTGCAGGTGACCTTTTGATTGCTGTCGAAGAAGAAGAAGACCCACTATTAAAGCGTGATGGCAATAATATTATTTATGATTTGCCATTAAACTTTGTGGATGCGGTATTGGGAAGTGATGTGGAAGTACCTACAGTGGACGGAAAAGTAAAAATCAAAATTAAAAATGGTACACAATCCGGTGAAGTGTTAAGGCTTCGGGGTAAAGGCTTACCCGATATTAATGGTTACGGTGTCGGCGATCAGCTGGTGCACGTAAGTTTGTATACGCCAACTAGTATTACATCTGAAGAAAAAGATATACTTGAAAAACTTAAGGAATCACCTAATTTTGAACCAAAACCTGGCAATAATCACAAGTCTATATTCGATAAAATGAAAGACTTTTTTCAAGGGTAATCGATAAGAGATTTCATATAAAGGCCTGATTCTGAAACAGAAACAGGCCTTTCTTTTTAAAACTTATAGTTCAACCACAGACTGAAATTTATTCCCATAGCATCGGCATAATATCGCTGACGATCTAGATAATCACGGTAGTTTTTGTTTAGTAAATTCTCGCACTTCAGACTCATTTTTACTAATTTCCCCTTTAAACTGAACTGGCTATCGTAATTAAAATTCAAAATCGTATAACCTGCAGGTGTTGCCAGAAAATCCTGATCGGGCAAAAGATTTCTTTGTTTTGCCACTGTTTTCATATTGAGATTGATACTGTTACTTTTCAAAATGCCTAAATCGGCTAATGCTAAATTTCCGCTAAGTGTAAAATTGGCAGGAGGCATATAGACTAGTGGAATATTATCTGATTTATTCTCTCCTTTTAGTAAGGCCATTTTACCAATTAATCTGAACTTCTTCACAGGTTCAAGTGAAACCAATAAATCAATGCCTTCGATACCAGCCTTGGTTTGATCATAAATAAAAACAGGAAAAGCCCCACGAATGGTTAGTTGCGGTTCTAATTGTGGCCGGAGAAATATATAATCGTTAATTTCTTGAATGTATCCCAAAAACTGAACAAACAGCTTATTGTTAAATGTCAGATCTATACCGGTAGTTATTTTAAGCGATTTTTCCGTTTGAAGTTGATTATTTCCTATTTCCAGGCTACTTACACCCTGATGTAATCCAAAACTGTATAATTCGTTAATTTCGGGGGATCTCAATGCATAGCCCGCATTTAAACTCCATTTCAGGTATTTATTTTGATATTTTATTCCTGAAGAAAAACTATAATTATTGAAATTATGGGTAAAGCGATCAATTGTATTGGCTAAAGTGCGTGAAATTTCAACCACATTCAGGTATTGATGGTCATACCTTGCCCCTGCTTCATAAAAGAATTTATTATTATCCAGCTGATAAAAACTATATACAGAGGATTTAAGTCCAATATAATCAGGAATTAAGGGTAAAATTCCGGTTTCAGGGTTATTGGTATTATTTACGTAGTTAACTTGTATACCGCTTTTTAAAAAGCCTCCATTCTTAAAAGTATAATTGTTTGCAACATCACCAAAATGCGTATATTGATTCAAACTTAATGCCGGAATATTGCTTCTTCCACCTCTTCTTACATCAAATTCTTTTCTTGCATTTAACTGTCCGCTATAAGTGAATTCAAGCTTCGACTCCTTACTGTAGTTATAATCAGCCGTAAGTTTTACTAATTGGTGATTTACCTGTTGTGCAGGGGATTCTATTTTATAAGTGAAATTCGGCTCAGTATAAAATGGTTCACTGCGTGTAAATGCCTGATTTAAATCTGTAAGATTTCCTATTTGCGAACCTTTTAAAATTCCTAATCTGGTATTGAAGCTGCTTAGGAAAATTTTCGCTTTCCATTGGGTATTTATTTTTCTTTCGAATTGAGCCGCAAAATCCGCCTCTTTTTTCCCAGTATTTGTCAGGAAATAATCAGGGGCCCTTAAGTCCCCTATTCCTTTAAGCGTACCAGTAAATCGCCAACTCAGTAATTTTTTATCTTGTTGAACAGATCCATTCAAGGTATTACCCAAGCCGTTTGACTGAAAAATATAATTAATATTTCCGTGCAAATGTGGTTCCTTTTTTATGTCATCAGGTTCTACAAGAATAATTGCACCAAGCGAATTGCCATTATAAGCTAATGCACTCACACCTTTCACCACAGAAATATGATCTGCCACAAATGGATCAATTTCAGGAGCATGATCGTTTCCCCATTGCTGCCCTGCCTGAGCTATTCCATTATTCAAAATAGCAATTCTGTTTCCATACATCCCATCTACTATCGGTTTAGAAATGCCTGATCCCGTCCTTAAAGCACTTACACCTGCGATATTCTCGAGTATATCGGCCAGGTTTTTATTACTGCTTTTTTGAATTAAATCATGATCAATAGTTACGCTGGTCTGTGTACTTACTTCACCTTTGTCGCCATGTACTATTACTTCATTCATGAGTTCTTCATGATGGTGAAGGAAAAATACTACAGTGGTGTCTCTCTTTATAACCAGATATTCAGTTTGTGTCTCACAGCTAATGTGACTAATTCGTAAATGGGTACTATCTGCACATAATTTATTAATTTCAAAAACCCCGTTTTCATCCGCAGAAAAACCTTTTTCTTTATTTTCAAGAAAAATAGTGGCAAATGAAAGCGGTGTATTTGTACTTTCATCCATAACCTGCCCTTTCAAAGTCAGATTGCATTCTTGAGCAAATAATTTTGAACAGCTCAGAAAAATTAAAAACAGGGTTAAAAATATTTTATTTGATTTGCACATCAAAGTCGACTTCAATATCCGTTTCTCCTCCCGCATTTGTAATATCACCTGTAGAAACTCCTGTTCCCGATTTGTTCGGTTCATGGCGTAAAGTTACCGTTAATTTCCCAGAAGAGGGTACGCCTGTTTCAACTGTATTGCTCAAGCCAATAGGTTGATTATTGTCATCGAAATCATCATATATAACGGACAAATCAAGACCATTTGAAGCCTTAAAAAAGAACTGATGTGCTAAATTTTCTTCCAAAATATCCTTGTTGGTACTGTCAACCGGTAACGCACTTTCATTTAACAAAGTGAGCTTACCGAAATAGGCAGTATTAGCTGCTAATACACCACCGGTAATGGTAGGTTGTAAACCGCCATCACCGTCCAGATCCTGAAAAGACATCGTTACCGAAGGACCTCCATTTTGAGGTATTAACTCAAATATTATGGTAGTGATAAGTTCTTGTTGTACCGGTATTACCGGATCAGCCTTTTTACATGATTGAATAAAAATTAAGGAGGCCAATAAATAATAAAACACTTTCATAAATTTCATCTTATTTTATAATGCAACAATGTTGCAAATATAAACAAAGGCAAAATACACTTGCAACTATGTTGCAAAAAAATACCCACAAAAAGCGGGTATTTCAATAAATTAATGAATTATTTATGCCTATTGCATCGCTGCTGCGTGCTTATCATAAATTTTCTGATAACGCTCTGCTGCCTCTTTATTATTTTGGGTAGCAATATTAGTTAATATACTCAGATCGCGTAAGTTATTCTGTATGAAATCATTGACTGAATCAGCACCCCATTCTCTGCTTCCCCCCTCCTTACTTTTTTCAATAAAATAGGTCAACTCTTCATCAGCTCTTTTGGCAATAGCATCTCCTATTTTCACGGCCTTGGCTGTATCCCCTACCTCGTAATAAAACAAGGTGAAATTGGCACTCAATTGATCGTAAGGAACTGATTCATTAGGTATTACTTTTTCGGCTTTATCCAATACATCGAGTGCTTTTTTCTTGTCACCTTCTCTTACTAACTGATCTGCTAATCGTAAAAATGCAAAGCGAGCGGTGATAATCGGCACTTTCAGGTATGTTTCTGAATCGTAATAA
>JAHEBN010000006.1:45700-53935 GCA_024645245.1 Jiulongibacter sp.
CCAGGCCATTTTATTCATCATATTATCATACATTACGGCCGTATTAACTACGCCATCACGAGCACCCGGAATAGCTACAGGCAATAATCGATAGGCATAACCTTCTAATTGCAAATGATCCTTTAGATTTAAATAAGAACTCGGGCTCAATGTACCGCCAAAATAAATGGGTCTTTCCCAATTGTTTTGAGCTATTATATCCAGAATCATTAAATCATTTTTAAGTACATCACGCTCTCCAATTTGCCACCTCATGGTGCCATCTAAAAGTGGATAATAGATTTCAGGAATGAATCCCATCTTCTTGATTTTCTCCGGATCGTACTCCATAAATAAATTGGCAGAAGGTAAAGTATTGATCGTTTCACCTGTGGTCACAGTCACCTGAATAGCCGGATCATTGTTTCTTACTAAATTAAGGTACTGCTTCAGATTAATGCCAGCCTGAATCTGAGCATTCGAATTTTTCACAAACGGAATCTGATCATTGATCCCTTTATTATACTGATCAATATTAAAGGATATTGGCAAGGGCTCTGACTCATAAGTCTTTCTTTTCATTTGAGAAATGTACCATTCGGTACCCAAAAGACTTAAATTACAAACACGCACATCCGTACGTACTCCTTCCACCTCTTGGGCATACCAAAGTGGGAAAGTATCGTTATCTCCACCTGTAAATAAAATAGCATTTGGTGCACAGGAATTTAACAGGTTTTTCGCGAAATCTACCTGATGTACCCTTCCCGACCTGTCGTGGCCTTTCCATGTCTGAGTAACCATTTGAAACGAAATACCAATTCCAATTACCGAAGCAAAAATGGCTTTAGCACTGTCATTTTTTATAAATTTCAAGACATAATCAGCTATCGCCATTACCCCTAGACCAGCCCAGATGGCAAAAATATAAAACGAACCCACATAAATATAATCACGCTCTCTTGGTTCTACAGGAGGAGAATTCAGGTATACCACCAAGCCTAAGCCGGTAAGTAAGAAGAGTAGAAACATAACTATAAAGTCCTGACTTCTTTTAAAATATTGATAAAGTAAGCCCAGAATTCCTAATATTAGTGGTAAAGCAAAAAAGTTAGTTCTGCCTTTGTTCTTTTGTAAAGAAGTGGGCAAATCAGATGACTTTTCAAAAATATTTGTTGCACCACTGCCTTCAATATCGCTTCCTCTACCCCAAAAATTCCATAAGAAATAACGCCAGTACATATGCCCGAACTGATGATTAAACATAAACCGGAAGTTGTCTGCAAGTGTCGGTTTCTGACCATCGGAAAGACCTAACATACTCCTGTAAAGTCTTACGTGATTCGGATCCTGACTCCATACTCGTGGTAGCAACATTTGCCCTGCCTTATCCCATACATACTCAGGAGTATAATCGTAAATTTCATATTTATCTTTACCCACTTTATACGATGGCGTGCCACGCTTTATATCTGCCAATTTTGAAGTATAAATGGGTCCGTAAAGCAAAGGCCTGCTTCCGTATTGTTCTCTTTTCAGGTAATACGTAAAATTCAAAACATCGCTTGGATCGTTTTCATTAATCGGCGGATTGTAATTGGAACGAATCAAGGCAATTGTATAAGTAGAATAGCCAATAAGCACAAAAGCAAAAGATAATAAAGCAGTATTCCATACTACATGGTTCTTTTTATGTGTCCATCGTATACCATATACCAAAGCTGCAATCAGCACAATTATGAAGAAAATCATACCTGAGCCAAAAGGCATTCCAAAGGTATTTACGAATATTTTATCGAATGTAAAGCTTAAGGAAGGAATACCGGTGATGACTCCAACCATTATGGCACCCAAAATAACCAAACCAACCAAAATAGCCATAAAACCACCCTTCCAGGTAATTTTAGATGTCTTTTTGTAATATACCCATAAACCTAAGGCAGGAATAGTAACGAGATTCAATAAGTGAACTCCGATTGAAAGTCCAACCAGGTAGGCGATGAAAACCAACCATTTATTGGCAGCTGCTTCATCTTCTATCAACTCCCATTTTAACACGGCCCAGATTACAATAGCAGTGAAAAAGGAAGACATCCCGTAAACTTCAGCTTCTACAGCCGAAAACCAGAAACTATCTGACCAGGTATAAATCAAAGCACCGGCCATAGATGCTCCAAAAACTAAAATACTTTGTCCGCTGCTTAAGTTTTCGGCTTTCGTGTTTAATACTTTTCGAGCCAAAAGCGAGATGGTCCAATACATGAAAAGTATGGTAAAAGCACTTGCCAGTACAGATAACATATTTATCATTAAAGCCACTTTTTCAACATTTCCACCTGCAAAAAGTGAGGCTATCCGACCTAATAATAAGAAGAAAGGTGCACCGGCGGGGTGAGGTACCTGCAATTTATAAGCACAGGCAATAAATTCACCGCAATCCCAGAAACTTGCTGTGGGTTCAACGGTAAGTGTGTAAGTTACTAAGGCAATCAGGAAAGCAATCCATCCGCCTATCGTATTCATCTTTTTAAAGTCCATAATTAAGTATTTGTCAAAGGATAAAAGGTACTTTATATATTTCAGGGGTAATAATTCGGCTCAAAATAACGAAATTAGTATCATACAAGAATCGGTTTTGTCATTAAATAGTGTTAAATCTTCAATTGAGTACCCAAATTGATGTTTTTTTCAATCAAACGGGTAATGGTTTTGAAGTCTTCTTCCTTACCAACAAAGTCCAGATCATTCACGTCTACTTCAATAAGTTTGCCATGATTATACTGATCGGTAAACTTAGCATACAGACCATTCAGGCTCCTCAAGTATTCCGGATCTATAGATTGCTCATAATCCCTTCCCCGCATTTTAATCTGGCTTACCAGTTTGGGGATATCTGCTTTGAGGTAAATCATCAGGTCAGGAGGCGAAATCGCATTCATAATGGTATTAAACAAGGATTGGTACGTATTAAAGTCCGTTTCGTTTAAATGACCGGTTTCATATAGATTTTGGGCAAAAATATAGGCATCTTCATATATCGTGCGATCCTGTATGATGGTTTTCTCCTCCTGATTTTTAATATTTAATACCTGCTCGAACCGCGAGTTAAGGAAATATATCTGTAAGTGAAAAGACCATTTCGGCATATCACCATAAAAAGGAGCTAAATAAGGATTTCCGTCAACTGCTTCATAATAAACCTCCCATCCGTAGTGTTGGGCAAGTTTTTCGGCTAATGTGGTTTTTCCGGCACCGATATTTCCGGTTATAGCAATATGCATTGAAAAGGTTTTGGATAAGAGGCAAAAATAAGGCTTATCCTGACAAAAATCATAGAAATAAGTAATTGGTTTTGTAATTTTGCACCGCAATTCTAAGAATTATGGATCAATACAGCGTTTTACTCTATTATATCTATTCTCCGATAGAGAATGTGGTGGAATACCGTGATATACATCACCAGTTTTGCGTGGAAAATAACCTGCTGGGCAGAATTATCATTGCACCCGAAGGATTAAACGGTACTTTGTCGGGAACAGTTGCCAATTGTGAAAAATACATGGTATGGGTAAAAAGTGATGCACGCTTCGCTAAAGTGGAATTTAAGGTTGAAGAACACCATAAGGTGGCTTTTAAAAAATTGTATGTACGTGTCAAAAAGGAAATTGTACATTCTGAGCTAGGTGTTGATCCTCTTGTAAGAACCGGAAAGCACCTGGAGCCTGCTGAATTCAAAAAAATGATCAAAGAGGATAAGGATGTAGTACTTGTGGATATGCGTTCCAATTACGAGCACATGGTTGGTAAATTCAAAGGTGCAATAACTTTCGATATGGAAAACCTGCGTGATTTACCGGATCATATTCAAGAAATAGAACACTTGAAAAATAAAAAGATAATCACCTACTGTACCGGTGGCATAAAATGCGAAAAAGCTTCTGCCTATTTATTGGAAAAAGGTTTTGAGAATGTATACCAGCTGCACGGCGGCATTATCAAATATGGGCTGGAAGAAGGTGGTGAAGATTTCGATGGGAAATGTTATGTATTCGATGGACGCCTGACCGCCGACGTAAATAAGGTAAATCCGGTGGTGATATCTAAATGCCACATTTGCGGTGACGAATGCGACCGAATGGTAAACTGTGCCAACCCGGAATGTAACGAGCATTTGCCAATTTGTGAAAAATGCGGCGAAGAAATGGCCGGAGCCTGCTCAGCGGCATGTAAAGAACATCCTCGTTTAAGACCATACGATGGTACCGGCTATTACCAAAAAAGCACCGAAGGTTATAAACCCGAAGTCGCCCTGCGTACACGAAAAAATACCAAAAAGCTTCATATTATTGAGGAATTGGGGTTTTGTGAGTAAGAAAAAATCGCTTTTATCGTAAATCTCAATTATTCGTAGTTCCAAATTTTGGCCTAAATAATAATTAAGGTTTAAGCCTTATTTTTTAAAATGTCAAAATGAATAAATCATAGTCCAGACATTTTTCCCGGCACAAATCTTAACTTTGCAAAAAAACACTTCATGAAACCCTTAATTCTTATCACCAACGACGACGGCATTACTTCTAAAGGAATCCTGACACTGATAAATGCGGTTCGCGACCTAGGCGAAATTTATGTAGTTGCACCCGATAGTCCTAATTCAGGAATGGGACACGCCATCACTGTCGATAGCACCATTCATATAAAAAAATCAAATATTTCTGAAGGTATAGAATCCTTCGAATGCAGCGGTACGCCTGCTGATTGTGTAAAATTGGCTAAACACCATTTTCTAAAAGGGCGAAAAATTGATTTGGTTTTAAGTGGAATTAATCACGGTCATAATGCATCCATCTCGGTAATTTACTCTGGTACCATGGCAGCAGCACGTGAAGCATCGGTGGAAGGAATTCCCGCAATTGCTTTTTCATTGGATGATTTCCATTACGATGCCGATTTTTCACATGTATCTGCCTGGATAAACAGGATATGTAAAAATGCACTGGAAAATGGTATCCCGAAACATGTCGCATTGAATGTAAATTTCCCAAGAAAACAGGCAGAAGATATAAAAGGCCTGAAAGTGGTTCGACAAACTGATGGGGTATGGAAAGAGGATTTCGACAGTCGCCATGATCCTTACGGACGCCCCTATTTCTGGATGGGAGGCGAATTTATTAATCACGAGCCTCAAAGTGAAGATACGGATATCTGGTGTATCGAAAATAATTATGTGGCCATGGTTCCCTGCCATTTCGATATGACAGACTATAAATCGATGGATCAATTAAAAAACTGGAATTTATAACATGGCTGTTTTAGGGAATTTCCTGAAAGGAAGTGTAAAAATAACCAGCACCTTACAAAAGATTCGCCAGCCAAAGCCTTTTAAATGGCAGAAAAAGGTCTTACGAAAATTGGCTAACAAAGCCAAAAACACGCAATTTGGCAAGAAATATAACCTGGCTGATGTGTATACCTCTCACTTTTTAGATGGTCGAAAAGATTTTTACGAGGCGTTCAAAACTTTAGTTCCGGTATACGATTATAATAAAATTTACGAAGAATGGTGGCACCGTGCCCGCCAAGGCGAAGTAGACGTTACATGGCCAGGAATTGTTCGCAATTTCGCTTTAAGTTCAGGAACTTCCGAAGCCGCCTCTAAGGCCATACCTGTAACCAAAGAAATGATCAGGGCTATTCAGCGAACCAGTATCAACCAGATTATTTCATTAGGAAATTATAAAAACTTACCTGCCGATTTATACGAAAAGGGCTATTTAATGCTCGGAGGTAGCACTTTGCTCAATGAGGTAGGCCATCATTATGAAGGTGATTTGAGCGGAATAACCCAGAAAACAATGCCAGCCTGGTTTCATCGCTTTTATAAACCCGGACAAGAAATTGCTCAAGAAAAAGACTGGTCTAAAAAACTGGAAGATATTACCATAAGTGCCAAAGACTGGGATATTGGTTTTCTGGCGGGAGTTCCCGCCTGGATACAGCTATTGATGCAAAAGATAATAGATCATTACGGTGTTACTAATATTCACGATATCTGGCCCAATCTCACTGCTTTTGCCTGGGGCGGAGTTTCGATTGAACCCTATCGCAAAGAATTTGAAAAACTTCTGGGTCATCCTATCATTTACATAGAAACTTATCTGGCTTCTGAAGGTTTTCTGGCCTATCAGGTTCGACCAGAGGGTGGCTTACAATTGGTACTCAACAATGGCATTTTCTTTGAGTTTGTTCCATTTACGGAAGAAAATTTCGATGAAAATGGCAATATTTTGGCCAATCCGCAAACCTTTATGGTAGATGAAGTGGAACCATACAAAGAATATGCTTTGCTTATTTCAACTTGTGCCGGTGCATGGCGTTACCTGATTGGCGATACTATACGTTTTACAAATGTCGCCAGGGCCGAAATTCAGATTACTGGCCGAACCAAACACTTCTTAAGTCTTTGCGGAGAGCATTTGTCAGTAGATAATATGAACAAAGCAATCGAAGCGGCTGCAAGTCATTTTGGTATTTCGATTCCGGAATATACTGTGGTTGGAATAAAGCATCCACCACTGTTTGCTCATCAATGGTATTTAGGTTGTGATCAGGATTGCGATCCAAAAGTATTGGGTAAGTTTATCGATGAGAAACTTAAAGAATTTAACGATGATTATGCCACCGAAAGAGCTCATGCTTTGAAAAATGTTTTCTGCAGGTTAGTACCGGATGAGGCATTTTATCTTTGGTTAAAATCAAAAGGAAAAGAAGGCGGACAAACTAAATTTCCGAGAGTGTTGAAAGGAGAACAACAACAGGATTTTGAGAATTTCCTGAAAATTCACTTTCCGGATGTGAATCAATAAGTTTACGATTCTTGAAGTCACACCTGAATTAAATCCCAGGCCAATCTACAGGCTATTCCAAAGAAGATAAGAGCACTTATGTAGCGAATAGTCCTCAGTTTGTTTTCATTCAGAAAAATTTTCATGTTATAAGCAAATATTGAAATAAGGCTTTCTGTCATCAGAATTGCACCTATACAGATTCCAAAAAAAAGTAATTCTTTATTCAGACTTAAGTGATATGATTTCAATGTTCCCGAAACCATCACCCAGGTCAATAAATTCATTGGATTCAAAATATTGAGCAAAAAACCCAGTACAAAAAAATAGAGGAAATTCAATGTTCTTGATTTTTGCATACGCTTTGACTCCTTTTTTGTTCTGAATTGCGATATGGCTAAACCTAACAAAAGCAAAATACCGGCTAACCTTACCGTTTGTTCGAAATAGGGAATTTGGGGTAAAAATGAAGTTCCGGCAATAGCCAGAAAAATAAGTATTACATCACTGAGGGAAACACCAACGGCCATTTTAATTCCGGACTTAAAACCATATTCCAGGCTGTTTTGTATCAATGAAAAAAATACGGAACCAAATCCAAAACTGAGAATAAAGCCGGTCAATAAAGCATAAAGTATCAGTTCAAGCATTCTTTAGTATCCTTTTAGTCGGGCCACTTTCATAATTCCAGCCACACTCATAGAGTCGGTGATTTTATTGTCCAAAACCAGCTGAACTGCTTCCGAAAAATGTACTTTTTTAATTTGCAATTGCTCGGTTTCTTCAGGTTCTGATTCGGATTGATGGAGGCCCTCAGCCAAATAAATATAAGCCACTTCGCGGCAAACGGAATTGGAAGTATGAATTTTGGAAACCAGTGTATATTTATCGGCAATTAAACCGGTTTCTTCTTTTAATTCCCGGATAGCAGCTTCCAGATTTTCTTCGCCTATCGGGCAGCCACCTTCCGGTATTTCCCAGCTATATTCTTCCAAAGGAAACCGATATTGGCCGACGAGCCACGTATTCCCATCATCATCTAAAGGGATTACGCCGATTGCCACATTTTTAAAATTCACCTGACCATAAACTCCCGGGTTGCCCGATGGATTTAACACTTCTTTATGCACTACTTCAATCCAGTTATTTTCATACACTGTTTTGACCGAAATAGTCTTCCAGGGATTAATTTCTTCATTCATGGCTGCGAAAATAACAGAATTCGCTAAGTTTAACACCTCATTCTACCAAATTCATTTAATGCCGGAAAAAAGAAAGAATCTGAACAAGCTAGCCATAGGAATTTCCCTGATCACAGGTATTTTGTTGATGCTTCTTAAATTTCTGGCGTATTACCTGACCGACTCCAAAGCTATACTCACAGATGCGGTGGAATCAATTGTAAATGTAG
>JAHEBN010000265.1 GCA_024645245.1 Jiulongibacter sp.
GTGTTTACACTGCGTAACTTATCAATAGCTGTGTTTCTGGTAATTCTGAAAAGCCAGGTAAATAATTTAGCTTTAGAGGAATCATAAGAATCGGATTTTTTCCAGATTTTAACAAAACTCTCCTGTAAAACATCCTGAGCTAGTTCGGTATCTCTGACCACTTTATAAGCAACCCCATATAACGTATCACCGTAATGTTCATACAGCAATGAAATAGCCTTTTCATTGCGCTCTTGCAACAATTCTACAATATGTTTTTCAAGTAGTGAACTCATATTAAGTTTACAGGATCAAATAATCAGGAAATAAGGCATCCAATATATTATTCTGACCCGTATATAGTGTAAACGCTAAATTATAAAATTGATTGTTATTTAAGCGTTTTCTCGATTTTAATTAGATAAATGTACAACTGGTTATTGTGCATTTAAGTTTTGGTTAGTTTGGTTTGGTATAACCCCCGTGAATTCTTGCTCGGGGGTTATTTTTTTGCCTTTTTTAGACGATGTTTTCAGGTAATTATATTTACTTCAGGCTTAATCTCGATACCAAATCGCTTTAAAACAGCATCCTGTATTTTATGCGCTAATTTTAGCAAGTCCATTCCACTTGCGCCTCCAAAGTTTACCAATACCAATGCCTGGTTTTTGTGAACCCCCGCATCTCCGAATCTTTTTCCTTTAAATCCACACTTTTCAATAAGCCAACCTGCAGGAATTTTATAGGTGGAGTCTGAAATTTTATAAAAGGGTGCTTCGGGATTATTATTTAGGAAAGTATTAAACTCATCTTTTGTGATTACCGGGTTTTTGAAGAAACTTCCACTATTACCCAACTTAGAAGGGTCCGGGAGTTTTTTTTGGCGAATCGTGATAACAGCATCGGAAACATCTTTGATTGTAGGGGTTTTAATCTTTTTTTCTTTCAATTGGGATTCAATTGCCCCATAGGAGGTATTTAGCTTATGGGGTTGCTTAGCTAGTTTAAAATTTACTGAGGTAATAATATATTTACCTTTCCCAGAATTCTTAAAAATTGAATCTCGGTAACCAAACCGGCAGTCAGGCCTGGAAAAAGTCACGAGTTGTTGAGTAGAAATATCCATGGCTTCACAGCTTTCAAAACAATCCTTGAGCTCCACTCCATACGCACCAATATTCTGTATAGGCGAGGTACCGACATTTCCTGGAATCAGCGATAGATTTTCCAACCCGCCAAAGTTGTGATTAATTGTCCAAATTACAAATTCATGCCAGTTTTCACCTGCCATAACCTTGAGAATTACGTGATGGTCGTCTTCTGAAAAAATGGTAATGCCTTTGAGGTTGATATGCATCACCAGAGCGTTTAAGTCATTGACAATTAGCATATTACTCCCCCCGCTAAGCACAATTTTTTTTGGGTAACCTTCTTTTTGAAGTACTTCTTTGAGATTCTGGATAGTAGTGATTTCTACGAAATGACTTGCAAGCGCTTCAATGCCAAAGGTATTATACTTCTTTAAAGATATATTATGCCGTATTTTCACAAAGCCCGGTAGGTTTTAAGTGCTTCTTTTAATATTTGAACCGCTTTCATCAGGCGTTCTTTTTTAAGAACATAAGCAATTCGAATCTGATTTTTACCCATTCCTTCGGTTGCATAAAATCCGGCAGCAGGAGCAACCATGACGGTCTCACCGTTTAAATCATATTTTTCAAGAAGCCATTGTGCAAAATGATCGGCGTCTTCAATCGGTAATTGAGCTATACAATAAAATGCACCTTGAGGTCTGCCTACTATCACCCCCTCAATTTTAGTCAATTCATTTATAAGCAGATTGCGCCTTTCTACGTATTCTTCTATAACTTCTTTAAAATAAGCCTCAGGTGTTTCTAAAGCAGCTTCACTGGCAATTTGGGCATATGTGGGAGGAGAAAGCCTCGCTTGTGCGAATTTTAAAGCCGTTTTTATAATCTCCTTGTTTTTAGAAACAAGGCAACCGATCCTTGCGCCACACATACTATACCTCTTTGAAACAGAATCTATAACTATGGCGTGTTCTTCCAGACCGTTTTCCTGCAATATGGAATAGTGCTCATTTCCATCATAAGTGAACTCCCTATATACTTCATCTGCAACCAGAAAAAGATTATATTTTTTTACCAATAAAGCCAGTTTGTGAATCTCAGTTTTATTGTATAAATAACCAGTGGGATTTCCGGGATTGCAAATGAGGATTGCCCTGGTATTATTGTTTATGAGCTTTTCGAATTCCTCTATGGGGGGTAACGCAAAATTGTTTTCAATTCTCGAAAGAACTGGAGTTACTTTTATGCCCATGGCAGTGGCGAAACCATTGTAATTTGCATAAAAAGGTTCAGGGATTATAATTTCATCCTGAGCATCTGCAATGCTTCCCATGGCAAAGGACAGAGCTTCCGATCCCCCGGTAGTAACCAAAATATCATTGTGTGTAACGTGAATATCCTGCCTTCTGTAATAGTCACTTAATTTTTTCCTGTAAATTTCCGAACCTTCAGTTCTACTATAGGCCAATACCTCAATTGTGTTATTTTTGACAGCATCCAGGGCCTGTTTGGGTGTTTTTATATCCGGCTGTCCAATATTTAGGTGAATAACTTCAATGCCTCGCAATTTCGCATCTTCTGCGTAGGGAACCAGTTTTCGAATTGGTGATTCCGGCATTAATTGACCCTTCCTGGAGATGACTGGCATATTCTAAATTTTAGCAAAAATGGGAAATCATTATGGACAAAACAACTTAAAGTTAATTATTATCAGTTCATCTAAAGGAATGTTAAAGTATTGCAAACTTCCATAATTATTTGATATCTTTAAGAGACATCCAGTTAATTATTAGCAAGTTGCGTACAATATTCAAATATTTCTTATTGTTGATTCTGTGTATTCCGTCATTTGGAATATCACAAGGTTTTGAATTGGCAAAAGGAAAAAAATTTGAAAAGATTAATTTCCAGTTAATAAATAACCTTATAATAATACCTATAGAAGTCAACGGGGCAACGTTATCTTTTATTCTGGATTCAGGAGTAAGTAAACCAATTCTTTTCAATGTATCAGACCAGGATTCCATTCAATTAAAAAATGTATCGGAAATTACCATAAGAGGTTTGGGTGAGGGGGATCCGATTAAAGCGCTAAGTTCAAAAGGGAATTTCTTTAAATTGGAGGAAATCAGGAATTTCAATCAGATCTTATACGTGGTATTGGACAAGGAAATGAATTTCTCTCCAAGTTTGGGGATCCCGATTCATGGAATTATTGGTTATGACCTTTTTCGCGATTTTGTGGTTGAAATAAATTACAGTGCAGAATACATTAAATTTCATGATCCGGAATTTTATAAGGAAAAAGCGAACTCTAAATCACAAAAATTACCCTTGTTTATTAGGCGAAACAAAGCTTATATAGATGCAAATGTAGGTTTGGATACTTCAGCTGATGTACCTGTCAAACTCTTAATTGACACAGGCAGTAGTGATGCTGTTTGGCTTTTTAGGGATGAGAATAAAGGTCTTGATATTCCTGCAAAAAACTATCAGGATTTTTTGGGCCAAGGTTTGAATGGAAGCATCTTTGGTAAACGGACCAAGGTAAATAGTATTAGGTTAGGCGAGTTTTCACTTAAGGACGCGAAAGCGGCATTTCCGGATATGGAAACTTTTAGTACTGCCTCAGTTATTGGAAATAGAAATGGTAGTGTTGGTGGGGCTATCCTTAAACGTTTTAATATCATTTTTAATTATCC
>JAHEBN010000114.1 GCA_024645245.1 Jiulongibacter sp.
TTCGCCCGCACGATACCTTAATTTGGCCTTGTCTACTATGTTTTTTGCTTCTGGCAATAATTGGTCTCTGTAGTTTTTTATTGAGATTTCGATACCTGTTCTTTCCTTTTTCAGAGCCTGTAACCGGGTATTTATTTCGTGCTCCCGTGTACTAATTTCGTCGGCAATAATGGCCTTATTTAACCGACTGCTTTCTATTTTGGCTTTTCGGGAATCATTAAAAAGCGGGATGTTAATTCCTGTACTTACGAAAAACTGTCCGTAGTGCCCCATCATACTTTGATTGAAAATACCGGCATTGAAATCAGGTTTCAACATGGATTTGCTTAAATCCACATCTTTCTCTGCCGATATTTCCATTTGTTGTAAAACAGAAATACCCGGATTATTCAAGGGGTTTTCAGATATGAGTTGAAAACCCTTGTCAAAATCCACAAGCAAAGAATCCCGCGTATTTAACCAGCCCGCAATTTGATTGAGGCTTGACTGATATTCCACCGAGAGCGTATTTTTAGCATTTTGCAGCTGATGAATCTGAGATTCCACTGATATTTTTTCCAGAATATCTGTTTCGCCGGCGTTTACTCTGGCAGCCGCATATTTTTCAATTTCAGAGAAAAGACTCAGTTGCTCTGAAAATACCAATTGCTTGTCATTAAGGTACTGTGCCCGATAATATAAATCACGCAAGGTCTTATGCAGCGAGGCCTTATATACTGCTACTTCGGCCTCTTTTTCATTCACCCGCGATAAATATAATGCCTTTAAGTTTTTATTTTTTAAAGGGTTTATTATCAACTGATTGGCTCCAACAGTATAATCGCCCACATTCGGATTTTGAATGTTTCCATATTGCAGCGAAAATTGAGTTTCGGGTACATAATAAGCCGTTTGCGATTCCATTCGGCTCAGCTCAACCCTTGATTTGGCAACTTGAATGCCTTTATTTTGGTCATCTGCTTTTTTTAAAATATCCGCCAGCCTGAGCTGTGCCTGAATATGATGTGTTGACAGAAAGATGAGTACTATTATTTTTATGTATTTCATTTGCTTAAAATATTAGTTGTTTCCTTTTTTGATTTTTGAACTACTGAAAATCAAATACAAAACAGGTAATACAACCAGTGTTAGAAATGTTGCACTGATGAGGCCACCAATTACCACAGTTGCCAATGGCTTTTGTACTTCAGCTCCTGCAGAAGTAGAAATGGCCATTGGAAGAAAACCAAGCGAAGCTACCAGTGCTGTCATAATAACAGGCCTGAAACGCACTTTGACGCCTTCTTTTACCCGATCGATAATGTTGAGATCACTGGTTTTTTCGAGTTCATTGAGGTAACCGATAAGCACTATTCCGTTTAAAACTGCCACGCCGAAAAGTGCGATAAAGCCCACACCAGCAGAGATACTAAATGGCATTCCCCGAATAAGTAAGGCGAATACCCCACCAATAGCAGAAAAAGGTATGGCCGTAAAAATCATTAAAGATTGTTTGAGGGAATGGAAAGTGAAATAGAGCATGACAAAAATGAGAAGCAGGGCAATGGGAACAGCAATACTAAGTCTTGCTTTGGCTTTTTGCAGGTTTTCAAAAGCACCACCGTATTCAAAATAATAACCGGCCGGCAGTTTTACTGATTTGCTCAAATTTTGTTGGATATCGGCCACAAGCGACTCTACATCCCGATTTAAAACGCCAATTCCTATATTTATCCGCCTTTTGGTACCTTCTCTCGATATCTGGGCCGGGCCTGTTTTGTAGATGATTTCGGCTACTTCTCCAAAAGGAATAAAACCTCCATTTGGCAACCTCACCGGCAAACTTCTTACGTTTTCGATATCCAATCTAAACTCGGGTGCCTGCCGAAGCACTAAATCAAATCTTCGCTCTTTTTCAAAAACCACACCGGCCTTTTGACCTGAAAAAGCCGTATTCAAAATGGTATTTAACTCATCTACTTGTAGTCCATACTGAGCAAGTTTGTTTCGCTGGTATTTCACCGAAATCTGAGGCAATCCTGCTACCCGTTCTACTTTAATGCTGGCAATTCCATCCAGGTTTTTTATGGCTGAAGCCGATTTTTCGGCCATGGCAGCTAATACATTCAGGTCTTCTCCAAATATTTTTACCACGATTTCAGATCGGGCTCCCGCGATCATTTCATTAAATCGCATTTGAATGGGTTGGGTAAATTCTACCGAAGTTCCCGGTACTTCTTCTGCCAAAACCTTACTCATTTTCTCCACCATTTCTTCCCGTGATCCGGCAGATTCCCACTCCGACTGATCTTTCAGATTTATCATTAAATCCGTCTGTTCTGGTGGCATTGGGTCTGTGGGTACTTCTGATGAGCCAATTCTTGCTACTACTTGAAGTATCTCGGGGAAATGTTTCATTAGCGATTTTTCAGCCTTAAGTGTGGCATTGATTGAAGATGTTAATGATGATCCTGGTGGGGTTTGGTAATCAACGGCCAGATCTCCTTCATCTAGCGTGGGAATAAATTCGCCGCCCAATCGACCGAATAAAATAACAGCAGCAATCAAAAAGCCAATCGATATGCTTATTACCGTTTTCTGATTACTAAGTGCCTTTAAAAAAACAGGATTATACCAGCTGAAAAGCTTGTTAACTATATTGTCGGATAATTTGAAATGTTTTCCTCCTTCTTTTCGTAAAAACAGAGAAGAAGCCATAGGAATATAGGTCAAGGATAAAAGAATGGCTATTAAAATAGCAATACTTACAGTTTTTGCCATCGGGCCAAACATTTTTCCTTCCACGCCGGTAAGCGACAAAATAGGTAAATAAACCAATAAAATAATGAATCCACCAAAAACTGCGGAGGATAATACCGATGCGGCAGATGTGCCTACCATATTATCCATTTTGGCTTGCTCCACCAATGGAATTTTATATTTGGAGTCGTTGTGAAGTTTAAATAATACTGCTTCCACCACTATCACGGAGCAGTCAACCAACAGTCCGAAATCAATAGCACCTAAACTCATTAAATTTGCTGAAATACCTGTCACATTCATTATGCTGAAGGTGATAAGCATGGTAATGGGAATGACGGATGCAACGAGTAAGCCAGCCCGGATACTTCCTAAAAGCAAAACCAAAACGAAAATGACTATTAATCCGCCTTCGATCAGGTTTTTAGTTACGGTATTAATCGCCTTATCAATGAGTTTGGTACGGTCGATAAAAGCTGAAATCTCTAGCCCCTCGGGCAAGGTTTCCGATATGCGGGCAATTCTTTCTTTTACACTCTTAATGGTGATTTCTGATGCCGCACCTTTTAACATCAATACCACGGCACCTACTGCCTCGCCTTCTCCATCGCGTGTCATGGCTCCATTTCTTATGGCGTGACCGATTGTGACATTAGCCACATCACGAACCAAAATGGGTGTGCCTGCTTTATTATCGACTACTATTTTGCCTATTTCGTCAATATCGGCCACAATACCTTCGCCACGGATAAAATAGGCCTGGTTATTTTTTTCAATATAGCTCCCGCCCATATTCGCATTATTTGATTGCAAAGCCTGATAAAGCTGCGAAATGCTGATATCATTTGCCCGTAATCTTTCCGGAGAAATCTGAACCTCGTATTGTTTCACATAGCCGCCAAAGCTACTTATTTCGATTACGCCCTTTACTCCCGCCAATTGCCTCTTGATAATCCAATCCTGAATAGTTCTTAGTTCTGTCAGGTTGTATTTATCTTCGTAACCTTTTTTAGGAACGATGGTGTATTGATAAATTTCACCTAATCCGGTGGTAATGGGGGCCAGCTCTGGCACACCCATATTGGCAGGGATTTTGCCTTCTGCAGCCTTGATTTGCTCGGCCACCATCTGCCGGGCCAGATACATATCTATGTCTGCAATAAATACCAGGGTGATAACCGAAAGACCTTGCCGGGAAGTAGATCTTATCTCTTCCACACCTTGTAAATTGGCCATTTGAAGTTCTAGTGGGGCTGTCACATATTGTTCCATTTCTTCGGCAGCAAGTGCCGGTGATTGGGTGAGTATAACTACTTGATTATTAGTTACATCAGGTATTGCATCTATCGGGAGCTGAGTGAGGGAATACCCACCCCAAATCAGCAACATAATCATGGACAAGCCAATGATTAATTTATTTTTAAGACTGAAAATTATTATTTTTTCAAACATTACATTTCAAATAATTTGGCGACAAAATAAGCTGCTCCTGCAGCTACCGCACCGATTGACATTACTTTAAAGGCCCCCTTCCATACCGGTTGACCGGTTACTTTACTCTTAAACCATCCAAAAATAAACAGGCATATCAAGGTGATGATGGCGGAATATTTCAAACCGTCGATTGGTAGATCGGTAAATGCATAGGGCAATAATGGAATGGAACCGCCTACGATATAAGATAAACCAATGGCCATTGCACTTTTGGTTGCTCTTTTTGGATGAGGTTTTTCTAAACCCAGTTCAAATTTCATCATGAAATCCACCCATTTTTCTTTGTCAAGGGACATTTCTTCAACTATTTCGTGCTGAAGACTTTCAGATAAACCGTACTCAGCAAAAATTTCCTTTACTTCGGCTTTCTCTTTTTCTGGCATATTTTCTACTTCGTAGAATTCCCTTTTCAATTCCGAATCGTAGTGCTCAAGTTCGGTTTGACCGGCCAGAAAACCACCCAAACCCATGGCTATGGAGCCTGCCACTATCTCGGCAATACCCGCTGTTAAGATCAAGGCTGAAGAATCGACGGCTCCGCTAAGACCTGCGGCCAAAGCAAAAGGGACTGTAAGGCCATCTGACATACCAATTACGATGTCAGTTATCATTTCAGAACCCTTCATGTGCTCTTCAATGTGCGGCTGTGCCACGTGACCTTCATGGTGACGTATAGTATCCATGAATAAATATTTTTTAAGTAAAAAAATGAGAAATAAACAGAAGGAAATAATTTGCTCTTACTGAGGAGGATTCAGTAAATCTAAGCTAAATAGAAAGTGATAACGGTTTCTGTATTCCGGTAGTTTAAGAAAACTAAGCCTGGAAAAATCGAAATTGTTTTCCGGCAAAATTGAAGTTACAGTTGACAGGCAATTGCTGAAAAATACTTGCCCGAAATGAAGTTTTGGTAAATTTTCGTGGTGATGTGAGGCATCTTCGTGATCCGATGCCGGATTGTAATGCATCCATAGAAAGCTGGCGAAACTAATTTCGTTTTTGCTCTCTAATAAATGCTCCTGATAATGGTTAAAAAGTTGAAACATTTTAGCCGATTGTGCCAATGCCAGACCGTTGGGAAAGAGGCTTTCCAACAGTAATGTAAATGACAGAAAAAAAGCTAAACCAATTTTCATATTACAAGTATAAAAAATAAAAGGGTGAATTGGTTCACCCTTTGTTTATTTATAAAGATTCTAAACGTTAATTGTTCAAATAACCTTTGTCGACCCATATTTTGATAGCTTGAATCTGACAATCAGATAGTTTGCCACCCGTAGGCATTGGCACATAATTATTTGAAATTTGAGCCACCGAGCCATATAGTTGCCCGCTTGCTGCCACGGCTTTTACCGAATTATAATTATCCAACTGAACACCTCCCGAGGCTCCCAAACCACCATGACAACCCACGCAATAGGTGTTTAAAATCGGTTTAATGTGATTTGCAAAACTTATGGTCACAGAATCCGGAATGGTACCCCCTGTGCCTCCACTGGTAAGGCAAGTGGTATTTTTTGCTCCCTGACTTATCCAGTCACTTATCAGCTTTTTCTGAGCGTCGGTAAAGGAAGCTCTGGGAGCCGGAGGCATTTTTGACTCGCCTTTGGCAGAAAGCACCGTGTATATTTTACTGCTGGATGGTTTTCCTGCCGATACTCCTTTTTTGGTAATTGTAGCGTAAGAAGTAAGCTCGTATCCTTCGCTTTTAGACTTGGAATCGTGGCAACCACTTACAGCACAGTTGCTTACAATTAAAGGTAACACCTGGGTATCGAAACAAATTTCACCGCTGCTATTTGTTTGAGGCGATGTGCCCGTTGTACCAGCTGTTCCACTTACTAAATCACAAATGGTATTACCTGCAGAGGTTCCGGTAGTGCCAGTTCCGGCAGTATTATTTGTAGTTCCTGTGGTACCATTCTCATTATTTGTACCTGTCGTTCCTGTCGATAGGGGGTCTACTATTCCTCCTTTGTCGTAAAGACAAGATACCAGAATAAAAGAAATTAATACAGCAATAAGGGTGTTTTTCATTTTCCTGAGTTTAAGTATTCAAAATGGGATTTAACATTTACATTTTCTGCTATTTTGGCTATAACAATTGTTGGAATATCAATTTTATGATCTGCAAGTTTTACATCGAAACTGCAATCCAAAGCCAGTTTTTCCGGTGTAATTATGAGATTTCCTTTTAAGGTGCGTTCTTGTTTGACGCCATGCATAATCAGTTGCCCTGTAGCGGTTATAGGGTAATTTCCCGGTTTAGTGAAATCAATATTTTCGTTGATTTTACCGCTGAAAACAGCTGTTGGGAATTTCTCACTTTCCATGTAATTTTCATTGAAGTGCTCCTGCATCAATTTATTTGGAAAGTCAAAATCAGACATTTGCATTTTTACTGCTATTGCCTTGGTTGGGATGTCAATCAGCGAAGTAATTTGTTTATTTAAAGCTGAAATGTTTTCCATTGGCGTTTCAGAAAAAAACGAGGTTGTTCCATTTTTACAAATCATTCTTTGTGCAAAAACTGTATTTGAAAATGATAAAGCCAAAAGAAATAAGAGCCCGGTTTTATTGAAATTTGCGTTCATGATTTTTATTATTTATGTACCTTTTTTTGTTCTTTATCAAAACTGAATATTCGGGAAATATTAAATCCATAATACAGGCCACCTTTCAGCCATTCGTCTGTGGTATCGCCTATGAATTGTTTTTCGATCATTCCGCGTGAATTCGAAACATGCAACTGAAAAACGTGACCACCGGTTTCGATGTCAAATCCAAGTGACAGGTTATTTTTAAAAATGGGATCACGGGTAAAGGAGCCACCAATGAGATCGTTTGCTACGTAATAATATTCTCCGTTAAATGTGGTTCTCTTGGTTAATTTTATTCTTCCGCCTATACCTGCAGCAATCAATGTATTTGCGTCTATTGGCGTCGAGGTAAGGTTTCTGTGAACCACAGTTGGGTTAAATTCTAACGAAAGCTTTTCTCCGAATTTACGTGCAATAAGCAGCTGCCCTACATAACTCTGCCGTTGCAGGTTATTGTAAAACTTCATTTCGGGAGCAGTATCCATGGTATTAGTAGAAGCTGAAATCAGAGCCGAGACAGTAATCGGGTTTAATACTGATCCTTTTTTTTGTTTCAAAAGCTTATATTTCAGGTAATAATCGTATTCTTTCAAATAGCTGCTTCTGCCCACACCAATTGTTAAATCATTCGTTAAACCATATTCAAAACCTAATCGAATTCTCGATTGGTCAAGCCCCCAAAGATTATTAAACCCGGAATTAATGGTTCCAAAACGGTGCGAAATCCGGAAATCCATATGTTTCGCTGCGATGGTCTCCACCGAATGCCCATTGATAATTCGTGTTGATTTAAATGTAGCTGCTACCGGCTGAGCTTTTGTAGGAGCAATGGCGTCTAAGTCACCTAAAAGATCAACTTCCTGAGCAAAAATATTTTGCCCTAAAAATATGGTCAGAATAGAAAGAAAAGCAATTTTGTTTGGTCTCATTGTGGTTTATTTAGAATTTAACATGATCATCCTACCGTAAGGATATTGCCATTTAATGCAACAGAATAGGAAGCAATGCCTTTATTCCCGGTAGAATTTAAACCTTTTCCGGAAGTGCTATACCGGGCACCATGCACAGGACAATAGAATTCGCCATTTTGATAAATTACTTGTTTTTGACCTTCGTGGCTACAGGTTCTGGTTACAGCTGCATAATTACCATTTCCGATATTGGCGATAACAATATTGTTTTGAATAATATATCCACCAGTTTTTGCAAGAACTGCGTTTTCAGCCAAGGTCAGATCAATGGTTAATGCACCATTTCCAGAAGGATTAACGCCAGTCTCATTTACACATGAGCTCATATATACAGCCATAAGAGCCGCACCACCTAATCCCAGACTTTTTAAAAAAGCGTGTCTGCTTAGTTTTTCTTCTTGGTTCATTTTCTTGATTGTTTATAATAACTATTACTGATTTCTATAGAATAGACGAAATGCTTGCATAATAGGTTGGGCAGTACAATTGTGAAAATCGGTTAGTAACGATTACGAATCGGTTTAAATTGCAAGTTGCATTTATTAAGTGCTTGATAATTAGTAAATAAAAAGAGCACATCTTTCGAAGTGCTCAACTTATAAGATTATGTATTTAATGAAAAATTAATTTAGTTTTTTCTGAATTCCACCTCCAAGCATAATTCCCTGGGGATAGGATCGGAAGTATTCATTGTTTACGTAATAAGTGAAATTTCGATGAGCCTGAAACTCTCCCATGATGTTCCAGCCCGGTCTTATTTCCAGCTTAATTCCTGTTTGGATTCCCCCGCCAAAAGATAAATTACTTACCCCTTTGAAAGAACTGATTTTTGTGTCAAATTCAGAACCATCACTTTCGTATACTTCTACACTTACCGAATTCTTTACTGGTTTTTGTAAAAATATTCCCAAGCCGGCGTAAGCTTCCAAATGACGATAATAACCCATGAAACGCACATCTTTGCTTAAATAATCGTAGTTAAGTTTAATGGGAATATTGATATGATTATTCACATTATCATTGTGTGATTCGATCTGAATGCTCGAGCCTGATTCTGGAGAGGTGCTTAATTTTGCATTCGGTATAATCAAATTACCTAAAGGAGAACGGTAAACATATTGTAATTCATTATTTATATTTTCCGGAAATAAGGTAATACGGCCATTCGGGCTAAGATTAAATTCAATTTGTGTCAGACTCAATCCGGTTTGCACCCAAAATCGCGAACTCAAATCTATTGAAGTAAAAAGTCCAAAATCAGATCCGTGCTGTCTGTTAACTTTATCCGTAACATTTTTTAACACCAATCGTCCTGTTTGACCCGAAACTAAACCTTGAATATAAATTCTATCGGCAAGAGGTATTTTTTCTTTTAGTTTAAAATGGTTTCTCAATCCCGCATTACTTACTTCATAGATACCGTTTCTGAATTTCTTAACTTTAGGAAAATAAATGCCTTTGGCTTGTAGGAAATCGGGATTGTACCAAGGCAACTCAGCTATTTTCTTCGGTTCAGGGGTGTTATTTACAGATTTTTCAAAAGCGATATTATTTTTTTCTTTAAAATACTTTTCCAATTGGGCCTCAACGATTGGATCTTTTAAGATTTCTTGCAGGTCAAGTTCAGTGAATTGTGGTTTTGCTTCCTGATTTTTATAAATATTTCGGTTGAGGTAGATGGTATCAGTAATAAAATTGTTTTTATACAATAAAACAGTGTCTGTTTTGTAGGCAATAGACTCTTTTGTGGTTAGATTATGGCTATTTTTCTGGGCTGAATTATTTTTGAATAACTCAAAAGAACCCCATAGTAGACTGGCAGCCAATAATGTTGCCAACAAAACGGCAGCATTTCGATAGCGTAGTCGCCACACCTCTGCCATATGCAACTTATCCTGCAAGATGGCGGCGTTTATTTTTTGCCAGGCTCCAGAGTCCACTTCGGGTCGGAATGACCCAAAAGCTTCCTGAAAAGCCTTGTCAATTTCATTATGATTATCCATCTCAATTCTTAGTAATCGTTCTTTTCATACATTATTGTTTTGATCTTATTTTGTAAAATTTTTCTGGCATCGTGCAGGTTAGATTTGCTTGTGCCTTCCGAAATTCCCAAAATTTCGGCTATTTCCTGGTGTTTATAGCCATCGATAACATACATATTAAATACAAACCGACAAGCGGTAGGTAATTGTTTTACCAATTCAAGTAGTTCGTTTACAGAGACTTGCCCCAGTATGTCGTCAGAAGATATCGGGTGCTTATTTCCCGCAATGTCCTCTATTTTTTGCTGAAACAACCTCTTTTCATTCTTTCTCAATTGATCCAATGCCGAATGAGTGGCTATTTTTTTAAGCCAACCTTCAAATGAACCTTCAAAGCGATAATCTTTTATTCTTTGAAACACCTTTATAAACAC
Organism: Jiulongibacter sp.; assembly: GCA_024645245.1. Lineage (GTDB taxonomy): Bacteria > Bacteroidota > Bacteroidia > Cytophagales > Spirosomataceae > JAHEBN01. Next base: position 10,221 of record JAHEBN010000114.1, read on the forward strand.
TTCCTGTAAAAGATCCTTGGCATCAGCCTGATCTTGGGTATATCGAAGACATACCGCATAGACTGTACTACCATACATTTGAAATATTTTTTCAAATGCTTGATTACTACCCTTTTGGGTTTCTTCAATGATTCTTTTTAATGGATCCAAATTGAGAGGTTTCAGGGATTACTACTTACAGACGATATATTCGGAAATATAGTTGGGTATCAATGTTTTATTTATATATTTCAGTTGAATTTTAACGTCAGTTTAATATAAATTATCGCATAAAACTATGTCAAATATCGACCTAATCAAAAATTCACGAGATCTTTTAAATTGAAAATGGTTACTGGCTATTGCAGCTATCATTCTGATCAGCTTAATCAGTGGATTGCCCCAAAGTATTGATACCAATTTAAGTGTGCTTTCCATTTTATTAGCTGGGCCCTTTCAAGTGGGAACAGCCATTTTCTTTTTAAATGTAGCAAGGAATAAGGAAGTTAGAATAGAGTATATTTTTGATGGATTTAAAAAATATGTTCCGGCACTGGTTGCCACCTTACTTATAATTTTAGTAGTTGGGATTGGTTTGGTTTTATTAATAATTCCGGGAATAATTGTGGCACTTGGACTTTCTCAAACTTTTTTTATTCTGGCAGAAGAAGAAATTTCTGGCATGGATGCTATGAAAAAGAGTTGGGACATGATGGATGGATATAAAATGAAATTTTTCCTGCTCAACTGCCTCCATTTTGTAATGGTAATTGTTGGAATCTTAATGTTAATAATTGGAGTATTTTATATGCTTCCAATTATTTATACCTCATTAGCACTCTTTTATGATAAGTTGAAGAAAGGGGAATTAAATCAGTTTTGACCAACAATTAACGAAGAACAATTTTCATGAAATGGATATTTTAGATTGACATGAACAGGATTTAGTTATCGAAACAATGTTGATTTATCCATTTTTTCTGATTTTCCCGTTTAGTAAAAATTCGGTAAGTTGTTTGATTAGAGATTAATAAATGTCAAAATTTGGTAATCTTTTAACTTAATCTTAAAACTAGCATATTATGAAAATTACGACATTAATACTATTATTTATGACTTCCCTGGCTATGGGGCAGAGTTTCCATCCGGGTATAGATATGTTTTCTCATAAAAAACCGGCTTATCTTATTTTAACCGACGGAACCAAAATGGATTGCGAAATAGACCGATTGGTAAGAAAAAGAAATAATATCGCTGGAATTGATGTGAAAATTGATGGAAAGAAAAAGAGTTTTGCCCCTGAAGAGCTTAAAGAGATGTATCTACCAATCAATGAACTCAATAAGTTTTCTACAAAAATGGAAGCTGCAACTAATATTTCTAAAGATATAAATCTCGATGTGGTAAATGAAGGATATGGTTTTTATGAAAATACCCTTGTAGATTTGAAAGGAAAGGTACAACCCTTGATGATGCAATTGGTCAACCCCGGTTTTTCAAATAAGATAAAAGTCTATTTTGATCCTATGGCGATGGAGACTATGTCAATGAGTGTGGGTCCTCTCAAAGCTGGGGGGATAGATCGGTCTTACTTTATAAAAATGGGAGAGGCACCGGCATTTAAGATTTCTAAGGCAAATTATAGTGAAAAAATGCCCGAAATGTTTGGAGATTGTCCTTCAATTATTAAAGACTTAGGTCGTAATCCCGAATGGAAAGACCTGGCTGAGCATGTGTTCAGGCATGCTAATTGCAATGAATAGGGAAAATAGTTTAAGATTTGGATAAAAACCATGTACCGGTAAGTCTTTTGATTTCTGCCAGAAATGAAGAAAGGATAATAAACAGACTTCTAAAATCTATTGATAATCTGGCTTATCCAAAAGATCTTTTGCAGGTTCTGATTGCAAATGACGACTCAAAAGATGGCACTTTAGGCATTCTTCTTGATTTTGCAAAAAATAGATCCTGGATTCAAATTCTGGACTTGTCAGAAAGCCAACCAGAAGAAAAATTAAAAGGTAAAACAAGAGCCCTTGCTCAAATGGCCCATCTGGCTTCGGGTGAGTATTTATTTTTTACCGATGCCGATGTTGAGCTACCCAGCACCTGGATTACTGGGATGCTGGCTGAACTTTCTAATGATATACCGAACAGACGAACTAATGAAAAGCCTGTAGGCGTTTTAGTAGGAGTTACGGGCATGCGGCTTACCTCATTTTTTGCCGCAATGCAAGCCCTGGAGTGGTTTATGGTAATTACATTTAATAAAGACATGTCGGACAAAAATATTGCCACTACCGGAATGGGTAATAATATGGCTGTATTAAAAGAAGCCTATTTTGCTGTTGGAGGCTACGAGAAAATAGGATTCAGCATTTTGGAAGATTATACGCTATACAAAAAAATAATAGCTGCCGGCTACGATTTTCGTCAGGTTTATACTCCGGAGGTGTTGGCTTATACTATTCCACCGGACAATTATTTTGAACAAAGAAAACGCTGGGTTGCCGGGGCTTTTGAAGATAAATCCGGACCACTTTATTTAGGTTTGATACAGGCATTATCCTTGCCTTTGTATTTATTAATTGCTTGTTTTAGCTGGAAAATTTCACTTGGTATTTTTTTAATTGTGATGTTTTACTATTATTCTGTGGCCTTTAAATTCGAAAGTAAAATGGGTTTAAAAGGCTACATGAAATACATTCCTGCATTTAGTATATATTTGCCTATTAGCTGGTTTATACAATTTGTGAATTATTTTTTACCAGGTAAAGTAGTTTGGAAGGGTAGGAGGTATTGAAATAAAGGCTCATTTCTGAGAATTTAATTTTATAAATTCCCCTTTTTCAATTCTTCCACGGCAAAATCAGCTGCTCTTGCAGTTAATGCCATATATGTCAATGACGGATTAACGCAAGAAGAAGATGTCATTGCCGCTCCATCTGTAACGAAAACATTTTCTGCACCCCATACCTGATTGAATTTATTCAAAACTGAAGTTTTGGGATCGTGACCCATTCTGGCTGTTCCCATCTCATGGATACCTACACCCGGGCTTTTTTCTGAATTATTACGACTAACAATATTTTTCAATCCGGCAGCTTCCAGCATATTGACAGCTTCCTGCTCAATGGTTTTCCGCATTTTGATTTCATTTTCGCCCCAGGCTGCGTCAAATTCTATAATGGGTAATCCCCAGTTATCTTTTTTATCACTGAGTGTCATCCGGTTATTTGGATCGGCCAAAGTCTCACCAAAACCTCCGATACCAAACCGCCAGGTTCCAGGTTCGGTCATGGCATTTTTGAATCCGGCTCCAAAAGTTTCATCCGTTTCTCTCAAATCACCCCGTGTTCTGGATGCCGATCCCTGATAGCCAAACCCTCTTAAAAAGTCCCGTTTATCGCTACCCCAATTCGCAAATCTTGGAATATATATGCCATTAGGCCGGCGTCCATAATAATAACTGTCTTCAAAACCTTCGTAATCGCCAGTAGCTCCTACATCAAGGTGGTGATCCATGATATTCCTGCCTAATTGATCCGATTCATTTCCCAGGCCATTCACATGTTTAGAGGATGTGGATTGCAACATGATCCAGGCCGTATTCATAGCGGAAGCATTCAGGAATATGATTTTTGCAAAATATTCGATCTCCTCTTTTGTGTTTTCATCAATTGCTTTTACGCCGGTAGCCTTTCCGGTTTGTTCATCAAAAATGACGCGGTAAACAATTTTGTCATTAATCAGCGTCAGGTTTTCTGTTTTTCTGGCTGCCGGCAAAGTGGCGGCTTGTGTACTGAAATAGGCTCCATAAGGGCATCCACGTTTACACATATTACGGTTCTGACAGGTGCCACGGCCTAAAGCCAGTTGTTCTTCAGTAGGATTAGTAAGGTGTGCGGCCCGTCCAATGGTCATGTGGCGGCCGGTAAATTTACTT
>JAHEBN010000266.1 GCA_024645245.1 Jiulongibacter sp.
AATTTGTCTCATTTTTAGTCTGAATTACCAATTTATTGAATAAACAAGTGTATTTCCGCATAATGCAACCAGGTATTCCTGACCATTATACTTCAGTATTTCTGTTTTTGGCCCGCTTTTCCACTGTATGTATTTATCACCTATCTTGTACTTGTTAGTGCCCAGATCTACTACTTTTTCTCCGGAAGCTAAAATATGTTTTATGCCGGATCCGTCCGCTTTTACATTTACTTCTAAGGTACCTCCATCGGGTTTAATTGATTGGGTTATTTTTGTACCAAAAAACTCGTAAGCGAAAGCAGGTAAGCCTTTTTCGTCCATTTTATATTCTTTGAATTTCATATCCTGGAAAACATCGATACTATCCATAGGTTTTGTATTCGACATATAGAAAGCTGGTTTTCCCGAAAATTCACTTACCATTCCCAAGGGCTCCAATAGCTGTGGTTCACCTCTTTCGTGCCACATTTCAGTTACATCTGCAAACTGACCTTTCCATACTTTTAGCAAGGTGCCGATCGCCAGATCAAAAGCATAATTCAATTTCTCAGGAGTGCCTACAGAAATGATCTCCATTCGCTTTTTACCCTGAAAATTCATGAATGAGCGAATAGTCTTGGCCTCCGAACCGGAAACATTTATAAATATGCCATCGGCCATAGGTGTTGCCGGAAGTGCATTTGCCGGATGCAGTGGATACGACTTAAAATCGGCACCGGATACAAAAAGACCAAAAGCCGGACGCCACCATGTTTTGCGATACTGATACGTAAACTGATGTTTTCCAGCTGTTAATTCAATCAGGCCCGTTTGCGGATTGCGGTAAATGATTTCGGAACTACCCGCTACTTCTTTACCATCAATTTTGAAGTTGGCAATTCCCTGATAGTCCAGTGCAAAAGCGTACAGTCCGTTATTTTGAACATTTAAATCTCCGGTATATGTCATTAAAAAGTCACGAAACTCATTTGGCACCTGAGCGGTAAGCTCCGTGTTGCTTTTTTCTATTAATGGTTTGTCGGTCGGTTTATAATCCGATCTCCAATCGCCAGTCTCTCGAAGAGTATAACGTAAATTGGAAATACTGACCGGTTTTGTGGCCGATTGCGAAAGGTATTTCAATTCTTTAATAGCTGTAACTCCCTTTTCCGCCTTAAGTCCTATGGCAGTTTTACCGATAGCATTCCCAGTTGAACTATTCAGAAAAAAGTTTTCCTGTATCACTACATCATTGAGCACCACTTTTTCGATGATTGCAGGCTCACTCCCACTTACTGAAGCCACAAATTGAATTTCAATTTTTTGCCATAGACCAGCAGCTTTCGTTGCATTTTGAACAGGCATTTGAAAAGAACCATCCCCTTTCTTAATCGTGCCGGCAGGTAATTTGTCCGATGTGCCTGCTAAAAGTATCTCAAATTGATTTTGAAAAATTAAAGAAGTAAGAGCATCTTCACTTTGCAAGAACTGGAATCGAAGTGTTAAATCTCCGAATTCAGATTTTGTTTTTAAAGTGCCCGAGGAGCCGCTGGAAACAAGAACTTCACCATTTGTAAGTAGATCTTTCGAAAGATTTCCCAAACTTATGTCCTGAACAGCTTTCCATTTGGTGCCGCTAAAATTCCAGTCAGCAGCCGTAATATCCTGCATGGGGAAGTCTTGAGCGAATGTTGCTCCGCCGAAGACAAGCATCAGCATTAAAATGACTTTTTTGAAATACATATATATGATTATAAGGTTTACTATTAATTGTAAAATTAACAATTAAAGATTCTGGGAAACATTAATTTTATAGTTTTTTCCTGAAAAATGATATTTCCTGCAGACTTGATTCTAACGAATTCGCTAAGAATCCTTATTTTTTGATATTATAAAATAGTATTGGCTATTTTTGCTGCTCATTTTAGAAAACAATAAATGCAAAAACCCACATTATTGATTTTAGCTGCCGGAATGGGCAGCCGATATGGCGGAATTAAACAATTGGATTCATTCGGACCCAACGGCGAAACCATCATAGATTATTCTCTTTTTGATGCAATTAGGGCCGGATTCGGAAAGGTTGTCTTTATTATTCGTGAAGAATTAAAAGCTGATTTTGAGTCTGTTTTCGGACCAAAGCTAAAAGGAAAAATAGATTACGACTACGCCATTCAGGGTTTTCAGAGTTATGTACCGTCAGATTTAGGGAAAGTGGAAAGGTCGAAGCCCTGGGGAACAGGACACGCCATGCTGTGTGCCTGGGAACAAACAGATTCCCCATTTGCCGTAATAAATGCGGATGATTTTTATGGAGCGGAAGCCTTTCAGACTATGTCCGATTTTTTATCTGGAAATCCGGATGAATCCATCCATTCGATGGTGGGTTATCAGGTGAAAAACACACTTTCCGAAAACGGCACCGTATCTCGTGGCGTATGCGAATTGGATCAGGATGATTATTTGACTTCGGTAGTGGAAAGGACCAAAATTCTTCGAAAAGAAAATGGTGAAATAGTATTTATTGAAGGGGATGAAGAGACTGTAATAGGAGAAAATACACCCGTTTCCATGAATTTCTGGGGTTTCATGCCATCTGTTTTTGCTGAAACCAAAGTTATGTTTGAAAAGTATGCTAAGGAAAATTACGATGCCCCCAAAGCAGAATTTTATATCCCTGTAGTGATGAGTAATCTGATGAATGCCGGTAAAGGTAAATGCAAAGTCTTTAATACCACATCCGATTGGTTCGGCGTGACGTATCCGGAAGATAAGCCGGAAGTACAGGCAGCAATTCAAAAATTAGTTTCGGAAGGAAAGTATCCGGAAAAACTTTGGTGAGATAGAATTTTGAAAATCCCGGTTATTGTTTTCCGGGATTTTTTTATGCCTTCTTTACTGCCTCAATAATCCGGATTTGTTCGGCCACTTCTTCGGGTTTAATAATAGCCTCTGCTCCATTAAGAATTACATCAGCCAGATTATTATATAAATGCATCCAGTTTCCGGCAAATGTCCCTATCGTACCTCTGAATTCCATTCCGGCAAGATTGCTTACTAATTTGCCATCCATTTCTTTTGATTCCTGACCAAAGCCAGCCATTCCGGGCAAGTATCCCGCTTTTAAATGATCTTCCTGCGGATCGAGTCCATACTTTATAAACGAACCTTTTGTACCATGAATAGAATATCGGGGTTCAAACTCTTTTACCAGCAAACTTGCACTTAATTTGGCCTTAACTTTACCAAAATCAAGCATCATATCGAAGGCGTCGTCAATACTGCTGTTGGCTCTTTGAGTATAAACCCGTCCTTGAACAGCCTCCGGATTTCCGAATAAATAAATTGCCTGATCAATTAAATGTGCACCCAGGTCATAAATAATGCCATTTGCAGGAGAAACAGCCTCTTTCCAGGGTTTCGGATTTAAAATCGGATTATATCGGTGCCAGCGTGCTTCGTAACTTAATATTTCACCCAAAACACCCGATTCAATCACGTTTTTTACTGTCATAAAATCCCCGTCAAAACGGCGATTCTGATAAATCATCAGTGTTTTATTTGCCTTTTTGCTTATTTCAATCAATTCCAAAGCTTCTTCATAGGTAGCAGTTATTGGCTTTTCCACCAATACATGTTTACCGGCAAGCAAGGCTTTTTTACTGTATTCAAAATGCGTACTGCTAGGGCTACAGATGGAAATCAGATCTATATCCGGATTATTTAGTAAAGC
>JAHEBN010000115.1 GCA_024645245.1 Jiulongibacter sp.
AATTTAGAAAAGCTCACCACACGTATGCGGGAAGTTGGAATTGAGGAAGAATCACTTTGGTGGTATCTCGACACCCGCCGTTTTGGATCGGCACCTCATTCCGGATTTGGACTAGGTTTTGAGCGATTGGTGCAGTTTGTTACCGGTATGGGCAATATTCGCGATGTGATTGCCTTTCCCCGTACACCCGGAAACGCCGAGTTTTAAATTCATATATTCATTACTGACAAAGGGTTGTCACTTCTGTATTTTAACATTGTGAACAATTTAAAAATCAGTAAAAATGAAAATCGAAGAATTCAAGGTAATTGGAATTGCAGTAAGAACAATAAATGAACCCGGCAAGGCTGAATTTGACATACCTGCTCTTTGGCGAAGCTTTTTCCAGAGATAAGTATTCCGATAAAATCCCTGACAAAATTGAAGATACGCTTTACTGCCTCTATACCGAAGATCATTCGAAAGGCTACACCACCATTCTGGGCTGTAAAGTGAACAGCTTGACCGACATTCCCGATGATAAGGTTGGTAAAAACATCACAACAGGCAATCATTCAAAACGCACTGTAAAGGGGAATCTTAACGAAGGGCTTGTCTTTATTGAATCGCTACAGATCTGGAAGACTGACCTAAAAAGATCATTTACTACAGATTACGAAGTATACGGGCCCAAAGCCCCAAATCTTGAAAATACAGAAGTTGAAATATTTCTGGCTATCGATTAAGAATGAAAGAATCGGATAACTATTATCCTAAACAAGAAGATGCAAATAAAGAAACATTGATTTCTTTAAAAGATATCATTCTGGCAATTGATCCGGGTATTTACGAAGTTTGGCAATACCGTATGCCATTCTTTTCCTACAAGAAAAAGCGAATTTGTTATTTATAGGTTCACAAAAAAATGAATTTACCCTACCTGGGAATAGTAGAAGGAAAGCTTTTCGATGAGCCGTATTTGATTACGGAAAAGCGTTCGAGAATGAAAATAATGTTAGTAGATCCAAAAGTAGATTTACTTCTCGAACAAATTAAAAAAACAATTAAAAAAGCCTTGAATTATTGCAAATCGGAGGAAAATTAGTTAAATCTTATAAAATCCGAATATTTTTGATAATTGGATAAATTCAAAATCGGAATAATGCAAAAATTCATGTTAATCGTTCGCGAAAATCTGGAAAAAATCGGAAAGTTAAGTGATACCGATCGTTTTTCCTCAAGTCCAGATATAGGCCCTTGGTTAAATAAATTAATCGATAGCGGTAAATACATAACTGGCACTCCGCTAATGATTTCGGGCAATTATGTTACTCAAAAAAGCACTTCATCCAGCGGCAACTTTCTGCTAGAAAAAGAAGGCATTTCAGGCTTCGATCTTGTTTGGGTAAAAAATTTGGCGGAGGCTACTGAAATAGCCCAAAATTGCCCGATGGTAAAGATTGGTCATTACGTAAGAGATGTTCGGCAAGTGCTTGATTTGCCCGAATAAATCTTATTTCACTGCTAATACAGTTTTTATGAAAGACTTCGACCTGAAAAAGCCCATTGAAATTCTCGAACGAACACCCGTTGTTCTAAAGCATATTTTACAGGATATTTCAGTGGAATGGTCTCATGCAAACGAAGGGTCAGAAACGTGGTCAGCATTTGATGTGATCGGTCACCTTATTCATGGCGAAAAAACGGATTGGATACCTCGTATAGAAATTATTCTTTCGGAATCGCCAGACAAAAACTTTATTCCATTTGATCGCTTCGCCCAATCTACCGAAAATCAAAACAAGACATTAAGCCAATTACTTGATCAGTTTGAGAAAATTCGAAAAATTAATTTAGAAAAATTAAAGTCAAAAAATATCACCCAGGATGATTTGAATAAAAAGGGAATCCATCCGGCATTTGGAGAGGTAAGTTTAAGGCAATTAATTGCAACCTGGGCCGTACACGACTTAAATCATATTTCCCAAATTACCCGTGTTATGGCATTTCAATATAAAAAGCAAGTAGGTCCCTGGATTGAATATTTGCGAATTTTGAAATAAAAATTCCACTATATTCCCGCAATACACCACGTATTTCCCTGCTTAATTCCTCGTTTTTATTACTTTTGCTTTGAAGACAAATCCGAAAAGTAAATATGTTTATACCCCTACTAATTTTTCTTGCTGTAATAGGTGCAAATGTGATCGTCAGTGTATACTTGGAGCGTAAAGTTTCGGCATTTATACAGGATAGATTGGGACCTATGGAAGTGGGTAAATGGGGACTTTTACAGCTTTTTGCAGATTTAATAAAGCTCTTCCAAAAAGAGGATATTGTACCTTCTGGTGCAGATAAAAGACTTTTCAAGTTTGCCCCAAAACTTATTTTCATGGCCATTTTCGCCGGATTCGCTGTACTTCCGGTCACTTCCACTTTGCAAGGTTCATCCATAAACACCGGGGTATTTTTCCTACTCTCCATAGTCAGTTTGGATATTATAGGCATTTTAATGGCTGGTTGGGCTTCTGATAATAAATATGCCTTATTGGGCAGTATGCGTTCAGTGGCTCAGATCGTATCTTACGAAGTACCGCTCGGCCTTACCGTGCTGTGTGTGGCTATAGCCTGCCAATCACTTAATTTACAAGACATCAGCTATTTGCAAGGTATCTACTCACCCGAAGAAAACTATCTTTTCGGTTTAAAATTTTTAAATATAAATGTAACTCAGATTGGTGGATTTTTGACCTGGAATATTTTCCGGAATCCATTTTTACTGATTGTTTATGTTATATTCTTTATAACCACCTTGGCCGAATGTAACCGGGCACCTTTCGATTTACCCGAGGCTGAATCGGAACTAATCGCAGGCTATCACACGGAATACAGCGGTTTCCGCTGGGCATTTATTTTTCTTGCAGAATACGGAATCATGCTCCTTGTCTGTTTTCTGGGAGCCATATTATTTTTAGGTAGCTGGAATACGGCATTACCCAATATGGGTTCGCTAAAACTAGCCGATTGGACAAGCGGCGTACCCGGCAGCTGGGCTTCTTATTTCTGGGGTATTTTCTGGTTATTTTCAAAAGCCTATTTTGGTATGTTGGTAATGATGTGGATACGCTGGACCCTGCCGAGATTGCGAATTGATCAACTAATGCAATTGTGCTGGAAAGTGCTCACCCCTTTTATGCTTGTTTTGTTGTTAATTTCTGCCGTTTGGCGATTATTAATGATTAGCTGAAATGGCAGAAAAACTAAGTGACCGACTTAAGGCTGAAATTCTGGCTTTACCCGTCAAAGAAAAAGACAAACTACTCCTTCGACTGATTACAAACAACAAACTACTTCGTGAACAACTTCAATACAAACTGTTAGAAGACGAAGCCGATTTGAAGTTCAGAAGGGAAGACATTCTGGAATACCAAAAACAAATCCTAAGTCATGTTCAGGGCACTTATGCAAAAGGATTATTATGGCACATTCGTAAATTAAATGCTCAGGTTACCTGGCATAAAAAAGTTACGAAAGATCAATATGGCGAAATACAGTTAATGGTAGCCCTTTTAAAACAAACCTTGATTTTTCATGCGGATAAATTGGAAAAACAAAACCGATTGAATGAAAAACTAGCCCTATATCTGGCAAGTCGTGTAAAAATGTTGGTCAGGAATTTAAATGTTCTGCACGAGGACTTCCGAGTGGATTTTGATCGGGATATTGGCTTTATACTCGATGAATTAAACGCTTGTTCGTACGCCCGATTAATGCAGCAAGCTGGTTTACCTGCTGAAATCTGATAAATTAAATAGTAAATTTACATGCAGAATCTAAAAGGAAATGTCTAAAAAATTACTGGTAATTAAATTCGGAACGGCGTCAATCACCAAAGAAAACGGAGAACCGGATGAGGCAATTATTGCGAGAATTGGGAAAGAAGTAGCCGAATTACACAAAGAATACCACATTGTAATTGTTTCTTCTGGAGCCGTAGGTGCAGGAAAACATTTTATTAAAAACTATTCAGGCGAAATAACACAACGCAAAGCAGCCGCAGCAATTGGTAATCCCTTATTACTTCAACTTTACGCTAAGGCTTTTGATCAATACGGCATTAAGGTTGCACAAAGTTTATGCGAAAGGCAGCATTTCGCCAATCGCGGTCAGTTTTTGCAACTAAAAGAAACCTATACCGAGCTCTGGAACAACGACATTATACCTATTGCCAATGAAAACGACGTGGTATCCAACCGTGAACTCCGATTTTCGGACAACGATGAATTGGCAACCTTGATTGCTGCAGGGTTCGGGGCAAGTTCTTTAATGTTATGTACCAGTTCAGGGGGATTAAGAAATAAGCAAAATGATCTGGTAACAGAAATTAAAACCATTGATGAGTCAATTATGGCATTGGTTGACACTTCTAAATCGGCTTTAGGACTAGGTGGAATGAGCTCCAAACTTACATTTACCAAGCTGGCTACAAAAATGGGAATTCGGGTGATTATTTTCGGGATGGCTGAAAATCAAGGAATTCTGAATGCTTTTCAGGGAAAAACAGGATCACTTTTTCTTGCACAAAAAGCCAATCTTTCAGCCAGGGACAAATGGCTGGCGAGTGGAAGCCTTACCGCTGGAAAAGTACTGGTAGATGCCGGTGCTGAGAAAGCGATTAAAAACAGGAAAAGTTTACTTGCCGTGGGTATCATTTCGGTTGAAGGTAGTTTTCAGGCAGGTGAAGTAATCGAAATTTTAACTCAAAATAAAGAGCAACTCGCCATTGCCCGGGTAAAAGTTTCATCCGACGAAATTGAGTCTAAACCTAATCAACTGGTGGTTCATACGGATGATATGGTGATGGTGGGTTGAGGTGGGAAGTGCGAAGATTTAAGTACGACCTGCGAAGTTGGAAGTCTGAAGAAAGAAAATCGATGTAAGAAGTTTTTGGCAAAACATAAAATCCAGGAATTCCTGGAAATAATTATTCTTGAGAGTCCGAAAAAATACTAATAATAAAAGCTATTTTAAGATGACTGAAAACTGAGATCTGAAAGCTAAGAACTGAAGACTAAGAACTGAAGGCTGTATACTAAATGTAAAAACAAAAAAAGCAACCCGAAGGCTGCTTTTTTCATATTTACCAAGAAAAATCAATCATCTCTTCTGCCTAAAAACATCATAGCGTAATAAGCCAGGTTGGCAATTGCTGCTAGTGCACCTACCACATAAGTCATCGCAGCCCATTTCAGAGCATCTTTAGCCATTCCGTGTTCACGCTGACTTACCACATTTCTGGTTTCCATCCATTTCAATGCCCGGTTACTGGCGTCGAATTCCACGGGTAAAGTAATCAATGAAAAAGCTGTAATGGCAAGGTTAGCTAATATTAATACTATTAACAAAATATTTCCAATAGAGCTACCTTGAGAAATCATATAAAAACCTCCCATAAACAAAAACATATTCAGCATTCCCATAGTGCGGGAAGCAAAACTTACGGCCGGCACCATAGCCGAACGCATCCTTAAAGCTGCATAAGCAGTAGCATGTTGAACCGCATGACCGCATTCGTGAGCAGCAACCGCAGCCGCAGCCGCACTGCGTCCGTTAAATACATCAGTACTTAGGTTCACTGTTTTATTCTCTGGATTGTAATGGTCGGTTAACTGGCCTTCCACATGCGTGATTTTCACGTCGTAAATCCCATTATCATTTAGCATTTTCTGAGCAATTTCGGCTCCACTCAATCCATTGGCCAATCCAATTTTAGAGTATTCGCTGAACTTACTTTTTAGTCGGCGGCTTACCAACCAACTGATTCCCATAAAAACAAGACTGATCAAAAATATTCCGTTCATTTCTTTATTAATTTGTGTTATTAATCCTTTTTAATTTTTTCAATAATAGCCGAGGTTGAGTATCCTTTCACCAATTCAATGGTTTTTACCTCTCCCCCATTTTCGATAACAAAATCTGCTCCAACAATGTTCGATATGTCGTAGTCGTCACCTTTCACCAGAATATCAGGACATAATGACCGAATGAGGCTCTCAGGCGTGGGTTCATCAAACAAAATGACAGCATCTGTAAAATCTAAAGCGGCTATTAAACGCGATCGGGATTCCTCATTTACAACGGGTCTGTTTGTCCCTTTTATTCTACTGACTGAACTATCTGTATTTAAACCAACAATCATTTTATCTCCTAAGGCAGCGGCTTTTTCCAGGTAATCCACATGGCCCAAATGAACAATATCAAAGCAACCGTTGGTAAATACAATCTTTTGACCGGTTTCCTTCCATTTAGTCACCTGATCCTGGGCTTCTTTTAGACTTAATATTTTATCTGATGTCATTTTTTCTTTTTGATGAAAAAGGAAATTATCAAAGCCGTAAAACCAAACAATAATACGAAAATTATGCCTTGCAAAGTATGCATAAAGGTGGCTAAAGTAATTCCATTTTGAGGATCAAGCCCATAAAGTCCAACAATTTTACCAACTAAAAAATGATAACTTCCAATACCACCTACTGTAGGTGCCGCCATTCCGATAGTTCCCATCACTAAAATTGTGAGACCAGCTAAAGGCCCTAAATTGGCTGTTTGAGGCAAAGAAAAACACAAAAACCAGGTCATTAAATAATAAAGCGACCAAATCAATAAGGTATGAGCTATAAATGCACGGGGATTTTTCAGGTTTCGTACGCTGCTAAATCCTTCCCACAATTCTCCCAATATTTTCTTGACCTTGTTATAAAAACCATATTTTTCAAGTCTTGGGTGATTGTTTTTTATCCAATTAAAACCTAAAAAAGCAATTACTGCAAACCCAATTCCTACACCGGCTAAAAGCAAGGGGTTCTTAATTTTTTCCCCAATTAAGTCTAGAAAAAAGCTTTTCAACCGATTAAATTCCAGAATCAGATTTAAGCCTATAAGAAATAACAACACCAAAACATCAATGAGTCTTTCGGCCACTACTGCACCAAAAGATTTCTCAAATGGCACATCTTCCAGGTCTTTCAAACTTGCCGAACGAGCAAATTCACCGGCTCTGGGTAAAACCAGATTGGTAACATAACCGATCAAAACTGCAATTAAGCAACTAAATGCAGATGGGTTATAGCCCATTGGCTGCAGCATCAGTTTCCAGCGATATGCCCGGCTCCAATGTGCTACCAAAGCCATGAGTCCGGCCAAAGCTACCCAAAAATAATTGGCATTCCGCACGTTTTCCCATAGTGTTTCCAGCTTAATATCTTTTAAAACAAACCATAAAAGAAGAATGGCCAAACCAAAGGAAATTGAAAATTTAAGAGCGTTTTTTAAATTCATATAAATGAAAAAAGGTCAGAATCGAGCACAAATGTACTGAATTTTGACCTTTCTCTTATTTTCAGATTTATTAATTAGAAACCCTGTTGTTTTCATCCGGAAAAACCACAATAGGCTGATGGTTTGCGGCCTCATCAGGGGTCATCCAGGCATAAGATATAATTATCACAATATCACCGGGTTGGGCTTTCCGGGCAGCAGCTCCATTCAGGCAAATAATTCCGGAACCTCTTTTTCCTTTTATGGCATAGGTTTCCAGTCTTTCTCCATTGTTATTATTCACTATCTGAACTTTTTCATTTTCCTTAATTCCCGCAGCATCCAGCAAGTCTTCGTCAATAGTAATACTACCTACATAATTTAACTCGGCTTGGGTTACTTTTACCCGATGAATTTTAGATTTGAAAATATTTACAAGCATTTCAGTCTGTTTTATTGCTAAAAAACGATGTTGCAAACTTACAACACCCAAATTGAAATACATAACGAAATAGCCAGACCTCTGGTTTCAAAATGGCCTAAAACTGTGTTTTAGTTTTTTTTATTTAAATATTCAGACAAAAAGTATTTTTACTTGTTTACTTATCAAACACATATTTAATGAATATACTTATAACAGGAGGTACAGGATTAATTGGTAATCAATTAACTGAATTATTGGAAAGAAAGGGTCATCGTGTAAATATTCTGACTCGCTCTGAAACCAACATCGCCAAACACCTCTACCATTGGGATTTAAAAAGTGGTTTTGTGGAAAAAGCCGCTTTAGAAAATATTCAAGCCGTAATTCATCTGGCGGGAGCCGGTATAGTAGATGAGAAATGGACTGATGACAGAAAACAGGAAATAATTAATTCACGCATCAGGCCTTTGGAAGTTTTAGAAAAGGCATTCACTGCAGTGGGAGAATTACCAAAAACTATAGTATCTGCCTCAGCTATTGGCATTTATGGCTTCGATACCGGAGAGCAGAAATTGACCGAAGAAAGCACTAAAAGTGAGGAATACATAGGAAAAGTAGTGCAGGAGTGGGAAAATGCAATTGATCTTTTTGCTCAGAAATTAAAAATTCGTTGCGTTAAATTACGAATTGGAATAGTACTCGATAAAAATGGTGGAGCTTTACCTCAAATGGCTTTACCTGTAAAACTATTTGTGGGCTCACCTTTGGGCAGTGGAAAACAATGGATCTCGTGGATTCACTCCGCAGATTTATGTAAAATGTTTGCAGAAGCCGTTGAAAATCCGGTTTATAATGGAGTCTATAATGCTGTTGCTCCAAACCCGGTTACCAATTCAGTCTTTACAAAAACATTGGGTCAGGTTCTCAAAAAGCCAATTTGGGCTCCAAATGTACCGGCATTTGCATTAAAACTTATTTTGGGTGAAAGGGCTCAATTGGTTTTAGGTGGTAATCGTGTTTCTTCAGAAAAAATATCGAACATAGGCTATCAATTTCATTTCAAGGACTTAAAAGAGGCTTTAATAAATAATTATAAAGGGAATAAATAGTAAGTTTGCTACCGGAATATCAGGTTAATTACGAGAAACAGGCACGATTTCTGAATCTGATATATAAATAAGTGTTTTCATCTAAGTATGCTACAATGAATCGATTGTTCCACAAGGAATGCCCTTTATGTAAAAGCAACGAAATTGGTCTTGAATTACAAGTACGAGATCATTCCATAAGCCAAGAAGACTTTGAAATTTATAGCTGCAAGAGCTGCAATTCTAAATTTACGGTAAATCCACCGATTGAAAGCGAAATAGGCCCATATTATGAAAGCGAGCAATATATTTCTCATTCCAACACGCAGAAAGGGCTGATTTACAAGGTTTATCATGCGGTGAGAAAATTCATGTTTTCGCAGAAATATCGACTTATTGAAAAACAAAACACGTCTAAAACAGTACTGGATGTGGGCAGCGGAACGGGGTATTTCTTAAACTATATGCAGTCAAAAGGCTATCAGGTGCAAGGAATTGAAGTCAGTGATCAACCTCGAAATGCGAGCATTCAAAATTTTGGTTTAAGGGTAAATACGCCAGATAAACTCATTGCGGGTAAAATCGAAGGTAAATTTGGAATTATTACCATGTGGCATGTACTTGAGCATATCTATGATCCATATGCATATATAGCAGCTATAAAAAATCTTTTAGAGCCGGGTGGAAAACTTGTGGTTGCAGTGCCTAATCCCAATTCATTTGATGCTCAACATTATAAGAGCTTCTGGGCTGGTTATGATGTTCCGCGACACCTTTGGCATTTCACACCCGATACCATGGAGAAATTCGCTAAGAACTGCGGACTAAGCATAAAATCGCTTAATCGTTTACCTTTTGACTCGTTTTATGTTTCGCTACTAAGTGAAAAATATAAGGGGAGTTCTTTAGGCTTACTTTTCGGAATGATCATTGGAAAATTATCCTTTTTGGTAAGTTTATTTAACATTAAAAAAACGAGTTCGGTTATTTATGTAATGGAACAAGTTTGATTTTCTCCGATTTTTTAGAACCATTAAGGAATTAAGGAAATTAAGATTAAGTAAATGTAATAGGAGTAGAAATAAATATGTCTCGCACAGGTTTCTATATTTCTTCGATAAAAAATGTACGTAACAAACCGTACCTCTTCCACTTATAACAATAAAAAAAAGAGCCCGAAGGCTCATTATCCATTAACTTATTTTAAGCTGTTAATCAATTATTACCACCACCTGTGCTTGCTGGCTTGGAAGATTCTTCTTCTTTTTTCTCAGCGAATTTTTTATCAAAATCACCTGCTTGCACTATCGTAATTTTGGAAGGATCGATGTATTTGCGGAAAACATTATTTACGTCTTCTACTTTTAGGCTTTTTAACTTTGATTCAAATTCGTCATCCATATTCATGGTACGATCCAGGTACAAATAATTATTTAACTTACCTGCAAGCTCATTGTCTTTCGCCCTACTCACCTGACGTCCCTGAAGTATTCCTGCAACTGCCTGAGTAAGTTCTTCTTCCGTAAAACCTTCATTCCTTACTTTATTTATTTCTTCAATGAATGCTTCACGCAATTTTTCCGCGTTTTCGGGTGCATATATGGCATAAGTGGTAAATGTTCCAAATTCATCCAAAGGCGAAACATTTACATTTGACCCAACTCCATAGCTAATACCATCCTTTTGACGAATTCTATCTACCAAACGACTATTCAGGAATCCTCCGCCCAACAAGTAATTACCCATCGTAAGAGCAGCATAATCCGGATCGGTATCTTTCATTTTCAGGTTGATACCAGCCAAAAGCAAAGCATTTGCTTTGTCAGGTGTCTTGATAGATTCTGCAGTAGCAGGATTAACAGTAAATTCGTTAGGAATACGTGCAAAATCTGAAGAATTTTTCCATTGACCAAAACGCTTATCCAAATTCTGCTGAATTTCGTCTTTATCAAAATCTCCAACCACTGAAATAGTAGCTTTTGATGTACCATATAATTTATCGTGAAAAGCTTTAAGATTATCTACAGAAACATCTGCAAGCATTTCCAATTGTTCTTCAAAAGTAGCCACATATCTTACGTCACCTTTTGGATACGGATTCATGGTGCGTTGATATTGAACGCCAGCTAAAGCCATCGGCTCGCTCAATTGCGATTCAATCTGACCTTTCATTTCATTTTTCATATTATCCAGTTCGTTCGCATCAAAAACCGGATTTTTCAATACATCCTCTACTATCGCCAGTACCTTGGGAAGATTTTCTTTTGTAGAGTTAATATTTACCGAAACGGTATTTCCGCCACCCCCAATATTAACCGAGCTTTTAAGAGCATCTAATGAATCTTTTATGGCCTGGCGACTAAGCGTTTTCGTGCCACGAATAAGCATCGAGGCTGTCATGTTATCGGTCATACCAATACCATTTAGCGTATTTTTGTCACCAATACGAATTGTCATGCTCGCTGTAACGGCATCACCCCGTGTGGTTTTTGGTAATAGTGCATACTCCATGCCGTTTGAAAAAGTTCCGCGAATAGTACGGGCCTCGATATTTTCGGGTGACGGGTCAAAAGCTTCACCTTCAGAAAGCGTCTTTTTACCCTTATAATCTTTTACCAATTCTTCCACATTGGGTGCTTCCGGAATAAATACCCTATCAGGATCTGTAACCGGAATAAACTGACCAACTGTTCTATTCGATGGTCTGAAATATTTCTGAGCCACTCTTTTCACATCTTCGGGGGTTACTTTCTCAACTCCATCGCGGAAAAGAAAGAATGTACGCCAATCACCTTTTGCAATAAATTCGGACAATTGCATAGCAAAGGATTCCGAATTTCGTATTAACTGATCAAAATGCTTCGCCGTTTGGGTCTTAGCCCTGTTTACTTCCTCGTTTGTATAATCGCGGGTAGTTGCACTGTTAAGTGTTTCAAGAAATACACCTTTGGCAGCTTGCAAGTCTTTGTCTTTAGGTACCTCTACCGAATAATAAGCATATCCCGGCTCTTTCAATCCAAAAACATACCCTCCGATATTGGAAGCCAATTTACTATCAACCAAAGCTTTATATAAAGGCCCTGAAGGCTCATTAACAATAATATCATTTAAAACATCTAAGGCCGAAAAATCTGCATGTGTGCCCGGAGCAATATGGTAAAGTACCCCCAAAACTTGTACATCACCTACTCTTTTTAAGTATACTTCTCTTTCCGTATCCTGAGCAGGTTCTTTGGTATAGGTTTGGGTAAGTTTACGGATTGGTTTTGGTATTCCGGCAAAATATTCATTTACCAAAGCCAGGGTTTTTTCCGGATCAAACTTTCCTGCAACAATCAAAACAGCATTATCAGGCTGATAATATTTTTGGTAAAATGCTTTTAAATTATCAATAGGAACCCGCTCAATATCTTCTCTGGAACCAATGGTACTGTTTCCATAGTTATGCCATAAATAAGCAGCAGAAACAATACGATCGCTCAATACATTCCCCGGATCGTTTTCGCCATATTCAAACTCATTTCTTACTACCGAAAATTCAGATTCCAGGTCTTCTTTTTTGATAAATGAATTTACCATTCTGTCTGCTTCCAGATCAAGAGCCCATTTCAGGTTATCATCATTGGCGGCGAAGGTCTCGAAATAGTTAGTACGATCGAGCCAGGTAGTTCCATTTGGTCGTGCACCATGGTCATTTAATTCTTTTGGAATATTGGTGTGTTTAACAGAGCCTTTAAATACCATGTGCTCTAGCAAATGAGCCATTCCGGTTTCTCCATATCCCTCGTGGCGAGAGCCCACCATGTACGTAATATTTACAGTGATAGTCTGCTGTGATTGGTCAGGAATCAGTAGAACTTTCATTCCATTTACCAGCATGTATTCCGTAATTCCTTCCACAGTAACTCCTTTTACAGGTGCAGGTAAGGCAACTTTTTGAGGAGCTACAGTGGTGGCATGTGGCAAAGCGGCCTGTGCAGCTTCCAATTTTGCTTTGAGCTTGGCAACTTTAATTTCTTGTTTGGTCTGTGCAAAACTTATTGAGTTAATTAGAAAACACAATGCAAAAAATAGTTTCAGAAATTGTGTCGGTTGTTTTTTCATATAGAATTTAAAGGTTTATTTAAGAATGTACATTTTAAAGTTTTTGCCAAAAGCAAGCTAACTTAAGTGAAAACGAAATTTACTTATTCTTCTTTAAGATTTGATCTAAAAAAATGTTAAACGATGAAATCTGTTTATCACTGACTCCAGGAAGTTGGGGTTCGATCCCAACGATGACTTTTTAGCTCATTCATTAAGTTAATAGACAACCTTTTACCATCACTGGTTGCACAGTTACTTATCACATGCGGCACTTTTCTCATTCCCGGAATAATGGTGCTTACATCTTCATTTTCTAAAATAAATCGCAAAGCCAGCTCGGGCATGGTCATTTCTGCTGGCACAATTGGTTTCAATGCATCCGCGTGTTCAACCGACGAATTCAGATTTTCAGGTACAAAATAGGTGCTACGCCAATCATCCGCCGGGAAGGTAGTTTCTTTGGTTAATAGTCCGGTTAAGGTGCCTTCATCAAATGGTACTCTGGCAATTACTGCTATTCCTAACTCTCTGCAAAGGGGAAACAATTCATCTTCGGGGTTTTGATCAAAAATATTGTAAATAACCTGAACAGAGTCAATCAAGCCGGTTTTCAGCGTTTCCAAACAATTCGCAGGCTCCCATCGATTTACACTGACTCCGAAATGCTTTACTTTTCCTTCTTTTTTTAGTTTAATTACAGCTTCTTTCCAGTCGTCGTTATCTGCCCAGGCATCCTCCCACACATGAAACTGCTGCAAATCAATACATTCCACCCCTATATTTTTAAGGCTTTTTTCAGTATATTCAATTATATGACTTGCAGGAAAACAGTCTTCCAATTTAAAGTCAGACTTTGACGGCCAAGTGAAGTTTTTGGGTGGAATTTTGGTACCGTAATGCAAAGTTCTTCCCGGATTTCTTTTTAATAATGCTCCCAATATTTCTTCGCTTTTTCCTGCTCCATATCCCCAGGCTGTATCAAAAAAAGTAACGCCCTCTGCCACCGCCTGATCTAGTGATTTATTAACTTCGGCTATATCTGAACCTGTCCAGCCAGCTAAACCCCACATACCGTATCCAATCTCCGAAACATCCCAATTTGTTCTCCCGAATTTTCT
>JAHEBN010000116.1 GCA_024645245.1 Jiulongibacter sp.
ATGTACGTGATTGGGTGTGACAATTGATACAAAATCCATCCGCTCACCTTCAGGCAATTCTTTTTCTTTGAGAATCATTTCTTCATATGATCCATATACACGTGCAGGATCAAGATAGAGAGCTTCTCCGGCGGCTTTAGATTTTTCCGGATTTGAACTGAAAGCTCCGCATACTAACTCAATTTCTCCATCCAAAGCGGCACCGCGGCGATGTACAGCACCTATGAAGGCTTCCAGACTGCCTCCAATCATTCCCATTTTTATTTTCCTGTTCATTCCAGATTAAGGTTGAAAATTTATGTATTCTAAATCTGGCCTCAAATTAATAGGTTCGCCATTTCTATCCAAAGACTTATCTATTCCATTTCAATAAATCGTCAAAAAACGTACTTTTGATCGTTTGGTCTTTAAATATTCTTTCAAATTTAGTCAAAGTTATTTTGATAGCTTTTGAAAAAAATTAACTTTACAGCCGTTATTATTTAACCCTAATCAAATAAATATATGGTAAACGACAAAAGACTCTTTCTTGGTAGTTGTTTCGCACTTATTACTACCGCTTTTTCATTTAGTATTCGGGCAGGTATACTACCACAATTAGCCGCAGACTTTAACCTTTCTGCCGAGCAATTGGGTTTTATTAATTCGATGTGGTTTGTAGGTTTTCCGGTAGCCATGATCATTGGTGGCCTGGTTTATCATACTGTAGGACCTAAGAAAATCATGATGATAGCATTTCTATGTCACGCTTTAGGTATTTTGCTTACAATTTATCCTCAGGTTTTAGGCGGTTATTCAGGTTTGCTTATTTCTACCTTCCTTATTGGAATAGGTAACGGATGTACCGAGGCTGCCTGTAATCCAATGATAGCAGATACCTATCAGGGAGCTACCATGAGTAAAATGCTGAACAGATTCCATATGTGGTTTCCTGGCGGTATAGTTATTGGAAGTTTGTTATCAAAATTCATGACTGATGCTAATATGGGCTGGCAAGCACAGATTTGGTTAATTTTAGTGCCTACCTTAATTTATGCTTATTTGTTCTGGGGGCAAACATTCCCGAAACCAAAGGTGGCAGGTGTAACTTCGATTGGTGAAAATATTAAAGCTATGTTTACCCCATTATTTATATTTATGTTCTGTTGCATGGCACTTACCGCTATTACAGAATTCGGCCCTCAGCAATGGACTGGCTTGATAATGAGCAAGTCAGGTGCAAGCCCTATGATTATTTTGGCTTTAGTTACCGGACTTATGGCTGTTATCCGCTTTTTTGCAGGCCCCATTGTTGCTAAATTTGACCAAACCGGAGTGCTACTGGGTTCTGCTGTTTTAGCCACTATCGGTATTTATTTATTTAGTTCTCAAACAGGAGCTATGACCTATGTGGCTGCTATTTTCTTTGCAATGGGTGTTGCATTGTTCTGGCCAAATATGGTTGGCTTTGTGGCTGAAAAAGTACCTTTGAGCGGTGCTTTGGGTATGTCTATAATAGGAGGAATCGGTATGTTTTCAACGGCAATTTTCCAGCCTATTATTGGTCGTTGGATTGACAGTGCCAAATTGGAAAAAACAGCTGCAGGACTAACCGGAGATGAAATGGAATTAGCCGCCGGCCAGGCAACCTTGGGCACAATGGTTACTTTCCCTCTTATTCTGGTGGTAGCTTTTCTGATTTTATATTTCTGGCAAAAAAACGGGAAGAAAGCTGCAATGGCTTAATTCTTTTTGAATAATTATTTAAAATTCCCTTCCTGGTGAAAAACTGGAAGGGAATTTTATTTTTACTTAATTTTATATTTTAAAGGCAAAAAATTTGATAAACGCTGTTATTGATTTAGGAAATACTTTTGGGAAAATCGGAATTTTCGAAAACGATCTTCTGTTAAATTACGAAAGAGGAATCCGGATCAAGTCGATTATTTCAAAGTTAAAAAAAGTTAAAGCTGATAATCTGATTATATGTTCTGTTACTCAATCAACCGATGTACTTTCCCAACTTCTGGAAGGCTTTAAAAATGGAATTATACTTACGCCTGAAACGCCTTTACCCATTATAAACAAATACGCAACCCCCCTCACCTTGGGTTACGATCGACTTGCTGCTGTAGTAGGGGCACATTTTCGGTATCCTGAGTCAAATTGCCTTGTAATTGATATGGGGACTGCCATTAAATACGATTTTATTACAAAAGAAGGCGAATTTATTGGCGGCATAATATCACCTGGCATGCAGATGCGATTTAAAGCATTACATACTTTCACTAAAAAACTACCGTTATTGCAGGCGGAAAGTATTCCAGAACTTATTGGGAATTCAACGGAATCCTGTATGAGAAGCGGAGTGGTGAATGGGATCATTGCAGAGATAAATGGATTGATTGCAGAATACCATAAAAATACCGATTTAAAAGTTTTGATTAGTGGTGGTGATGCGGCTTTCTTTGAAAGTCGGATTAATTATCCGAAATTTGCGGCTCCTTACCTGGTGGCCGAGGGATTGAATAGAATATTAAAATATAATGTCGAGAAAAAACTATTACCTTAAAGTATTACTTTTAACGCTTATTACACAGTTTGCATTTGCACAGGGCCAGGGAAATAATCCATACTCTGTTTTAGGTTTAGGTGAAGAAGCAGGACAAACAAACGCCGCTCAGGATATGATGGGTGGCACAGGTGTTTCTTTTGGAAACGGCTTTTATGTTAACACCTTAAATCCGGCAATGATGATGAAAAACAGAGCATCAGGTCAGTTAAAATATGTATCATTTAATGTAGGTCTTAAAGGCAATTATCGTACTATTTCTCAAGGAAATGTAACTCAGTTGGATTACGGCCTGAATATGAATGACCTTTCACTCTCTTTCCCATTAAATAATAAATGGGCAATGGGCTTTACTTTAAACCCTTACACAATTGTTGATTACAATAATAAAATAGTTAAAAGCATTACAGGTAACAGCACGGAAAATATTGTTTACGAAAACAAACATTCAGGCGGTATTACCAGAGTAGGATATGTAAATTCTATAAGATTGCTGAAAAGTTTATATATTGGCCTCTCTGGCTATTATAATTTTGGAGTAATAAATAAAGACAGTACCAGTTATTTTGAGAATGCAGAATCCAGTCAATTGAGACGATCCACTAAATACAATACCAAAGGTGTAAACGGAAGGCTAGGAATTGCTTATCAACAAAAAATCAGTCAGAACTGGCAGATTAATATTGGCGGTATGTATGAAAAATCGGCTAATTTAAAGACATCTACATTACGCACTTTTGCCAATTATCTTGACAACGGGAATGGAGCAGTTTTAGCAGGTATCCCTGATACTTTATCCTATGTCAATTCTACTTTTACTACACCTGACCAATACCGGATTGGAGTTAGCCTGGAGTCACCTTTTCATTGGGTTTTCGCGGCTGACTATGGAATTACCAAATGGTCGACCCATAAATCAGCTGACACCTGGGCTCAAAAATATTATACTGACTCTAAAGAACTCGCCTTGGGTATTGAATGGTTACCCAAATCAACATCAACGAAATTTTATAATCAGGTTTTTTACCGGGTTGGTTTTAATTCTACCAAAACTCCTTACGTTATCAGTGGAAAACAAATACTGGATAATAAGTTTAGTCTGGGATTAAGTGTTCCTATGGGTTTCCGAAATCCCAGTTATGTAAACATTGGAGCGGCTTTTGGCAGAAGAGGTACAATACTGGATAACCAGATACGCGAAAACTACGTGAGAATGTCAATAAGCATTTCTTTGCTTAGCCCTTGGTTTATCAAGCCAAAAATTGACTAAAATGTTACGTCTACTTATTTTCTGCTTAATGTTGACCTTATTGGCTTCCTGTAATGAGGAAGAAAAGAAATCAGATAATTTTATGTATCTGGGTCCAACGATGATTACTGAAAACTTGTCCGTATTTTACTCCGACTCTGGCCGAGTTACGGTAAAACTTACTACAGCCGAGCAAAGAAAGCTTCAAAATGAAGATGAAATTTATCCAAAACCGGTTTATGTAACTTTTTTGGATAAAAATGCCGTGGAATATAGCTCATTACGTGGAGATTCGGGCAGATATGAACACGGTTTAAATAAATATGTAATTACAGGAAATGTATTTTTTTATAACAGGCCACAGCAACAAAGTCTTAGTACGGATGAACTTACCTGGGATCCAAATAAGAAAATAGTTTATACGGATCATAAAGTTGCAGTAAATACACCTACAGATCGAATAGAAGGCCGCGGAATGGAAGCGGCACATGATTTTAGCACTTATAAATTTACGGGCGGTGTGACCGGCTTTTTTCAGGTTGATTCACTTATTACCACCCCACCCGATTCTGCCAGGTAATTTTCAATAAAAAATGTGAAATATTACTTATTATTACCACATTTCAATAAAGCCCGCTGAACTTCTGAGGTACTTACAAATTTTTCTTTTTGGTAAAAAGCTGAGTTGAGATACGTAACTAATTGAGCTATGTCTAAATCATAAAGGCGTGGATTAGAAGGCATTTGTTTTCCATCGGTGGTTTGCTTTCCATTTTTGATCAGGCAAATTAATTTGGGTATATTATTCAAAGCTTCAGACTGATATATTTTAGGATATAGGTTTCTTAGACCCTCTCCTTTTACACCGTGGCAGTTGGCACAATTATTTTTGTAAATTTCCTGACCAAAACCACATATTGTTCAAATTCCACTTCTTTTTCGCTACGACAAGAAAAAGTAATGCATACAAATGATATTACAATTATATAGACTTTCAATTTTCCTCTTTTAAAAGAAGTTCAATATCTCGTATTAATTGATTCACCTCATCTTCCTGAGTACCGTCATATTGACCTCTAACATGTTTGTTTTTATCAATTAACAAGAAGGCCCCCGAATGAATAAAGCCACCTGACTCGATATCGGTAGAATCTTCCATAGCAGAAACCATATATCCTTTGGCAGCGATATCATAAATTTGATCCTGATCCCCTGTTACAAACTGCCACTGGGTACCAATTACACCTAAATCACTGCTGTAGTTTTTTAGGACCTCTACACTGTCGTGAGAAGGGTCAATACTATGCGATATCATTCCCACTGCAGGATTATCCTTAAAATGTTCGTAAACACGCAACATTTGAGACTCCATAACCGGGCAAATAGTGGGACAGGATGTAAAAAAGAAGTCGGCTACATAAATCTTACCATTGAATGCGGATTGAGTGATAGTATCCCCATCCTGATTGATAAACGAAAAATCCGGTATACTATGCTCTATTACTTCACCAGAAGCGTCGGTTGTTTTAGGACCTAAAATGGGCAATGAGGCTCTTTCCTGGCACGATAGCCCCACAATGACCAAAGGTAGGACTAATAACTTTTTATAATTCATAATTTACTTTGTAGTATTTGCAATCAGATTGTTGGCTCTTGCCATCGCATCTTCTGTTTGCATATGTATTGCTGCTATTTGTTCACTTAGTTCGTCGTATCGCTTACTTTTTTCTTCCAGATCTTTGATATCATTCAAGGCCTTCCCAAAATCATCCATCCAGGTATACATGGCATCATCTGCACTTTGTAGTTCGGATGATATAGAAACCGCTTCGATTTTTAAACTATCGTATTCAGATAAACTTTCTACGCTGGCCAATAGCTCAGTCTTAAGCTTATTGATCTTCATGGTTTTGGGCATTACTTCGTCGTGTCCTTTTAATAAGGCTTCGTATTTGCTCTTTACTTCTTGTTTGAGTTTATCGTTACATGAAATCAGGATTATTGCCAAAGAAAGTAAAAGTGATAAAACTCTGTATGTTAACATTTTATATTTATTTATTAATTCTGATTTTTATCCATCAACTCCAAAGCACTCTGAATTGCCGAATCGCTGGGTCTTTCTCCACCTATCATTTTGGCAATTTCCAAAACTCTTTCATTCCCAATTAATTTCCTAATTTCGCTGATAGTTTTCCCTCCACTGTCGTTTTTATAGACAAAATAATGGGCATTACCTTTGCCGGCAATCTGGTGCAAATGCGTAATTGCCAAAACTTGCATTTTCTGAGCCATTTGACTCATTAGATTACCCATTTTGATGGCTACTTCGCCAGATATTCCAGTATCTATTTCATCAAAAATTATAGTGGGTAATGCTTTTTTCTGTGCAAGAATATACTTCAATGATAACATCAGCCTTGAAAATTCTCCGCCCGAAGCCACTTTACGCATAGGTTGTAAATCAAAACCCTTATTTGCTGAAAACAAAAATTCCACTTCATCCAGACCCTCACTACCAGCAGGTTTGGGTTTAAATTCTATAATAAATGCCGCGTTTGGTATTCCTAATTCTTTTAAAAGTTTTACAACTTCAGTTTCAATGGGTTTGCTTACTTTTTTGCGTGATTCAGATAAAAACTTTCCTTTCGTTTCAACTTCTTTTCTTGCCTCTTCTACTTGTTTATTTAATTTTTTTAGTTGGTCATCCAGATTAATAACCTCTTCAACCTTTAGTGCCAGCTCTTTTTCAATTTCTAATAATTGAGAAATATCTTTGCTTCCATGTTTGCTTAGTAATTTAAAAATCAGATCCAATCGATCCTTTAATACTTGAATTCGGTCTTCGTCAAATTCAACTTTTGATTCCAGATTTTCCAGTTCTTGGCTTATGTCCGATATTTCAATCTGAACACTAAGCAAACGCTCCTTTAAACTTTTGTAATGTTCGCTATACCCAGCAATGGGATTGATCTGTAAGATTGAATCCCGCAACATTCCCAATAAAGATTGCTCCGGATGATTAAATATACCGCTCGCGTTGATGAGTCTGGTTTTTACCTCCTCGGCATGTTCAAGTATATTCAACTCTTCTTCGGCTGTTTCTTGCTCATCTACAGAGAGTTTAGCTTTTTGTAATTCCTCCAGGAGAAAGCTGTTGAAATCAAATTCCTTCTGCATCTTTATGGATGACTCAGATAAGTTTTTTAATTCCTTTTCTTTCGCTAGCCAATCTTTATACGAATTTTGATAAGATAACAAAAGTTCCGAATTTCCTGCAAAAGAATCGAGCAAATTAAGTTGATAACCGGAATTTGCCAGTAATATGCTATCATGCTGTGAATGTACGTCGATAAGCCTGGTAGTCAGGTTCTTTAAAATCTCCAGATTTACAGGAGAGTCGTTTATAAAAGCTCTGGATTTACCACCAGGTGCGATTTCACGACGTATTATAGTTATATCCTCGTAGTCTAACTCTAGTTCCTCAAAAAAGTCTTTCAGCCCATAAGCAGATATGGCGAAATTTCCTTCAACAATACATTTCTCTTCCGGGTTATATAAACTTTTTACATCGGCCCGATTTCCCATCATTAATCCTAAAGCACCAAGCATAATAGACTTCCCGGCCCCTGTTTCGCCGGTAATTATATTCAATCTCTCATCAGGCTGAATTTCCAGATGACTAATAAGGGCAAAGTTCTTAATTATGAGCTGAGTAAGCATGTATTAGTTTGAGTGCCGTCAAATTTACAACAGCAAAGCCTTGAATCAAAAAAAGAAGGATAAAATGGATCAAGATAAAATCTTATTTTCCATAAAAAACAAAATCGGCAAGGAAAAACATCCCTGCCGATTCTAATCAATAAACCTTAACCCTAAACTATGAAAAAAATATCTTATCTGTTTCTGCCGATTCTATCTTCCACGGCAAGAATTTTAAATTCTGTTCTTCTGTTTTGCTGGTGCTGGTTTTCATTGCAACTCACACCATCCTGACAATTATTTACCAAAAGTTCTTCACCGTACCCACTGGCAATTAATCTGTCTTCACTAATCCCTCTTTTCACTAAAAAATTCACAACTTCTTTAGCTCGTTTATCAGATAGTTCTTTATTAAAACTACTTGTGGCCCGGCTATCTGTATGAGACCTGATTTCAATTTTTAGCGAAGGATACTTTTTCAAAACTGGTAAAACTACATTTTCCAATTCCCTTCTGGCATCCGTCCTGATGGCATATTTACCGAAATCGTAGTAAATATTTGGGATTCTAAATATATCCCCTTCAGCAATCATGCCAAGATTTTGTTCGTAAGTAATATTGTTCTTTTTTGAGCCTTTTAATTTGCCAATTTCCTCGGTATTAGTGGCATATTTATCTTTTACAGCCTGCACTATATATTTACCTGCCCGCTGTGGCTGAAACTCATATTTACCATCTTCTCCTGTTATTACTGTCACTGTGCTATTGTCTTTTGAATTTTTCAAAAGAACTTTTGCTCCGGCAATTGGCTCATTGGTCAGTTCCGACCGGATTGTGCCTTTTACCAATGGTAATTTAGACTTAGGCAAATACATTTTCAGCTCGGCCTTATTATCCAGAGAGCGTGACATGGTGCCATAACTGACATAACTGCTCTCATACCCTTCTTTGAAAGCCCTGAATTCAAAATCAATCGCTGTTGACATACATGTTTCAATGGCACCAGCCTGATCAGTAACATAAAGCTGCTGATTTATTCCATTTTGTACCATTCTTATCTCAACATCGGGTATTGGCTCACCTGTTTCTGCATCATACACCAACAATTTTAAGGAGCGACATTTTCTTTCGAAAGAATAAATATTATCATCCGAATAGCCCCTGCGACGATTCGACGAAAAATAACCTTCACTCCTGTCGCCATTGGTAATTAAACCAAAATCATCTTTTTCAGTATTGATCGGATAACCCAGATTTTCAATATCTGATATCGGCTGTCCATTTTGCAATTCAGTAAAGAATATATCAAGACCACCTAAACCGGCATGTCCATCCGAGGCAAAATAGAGATTATCGTTTTCGTCTACATAAGGAAACATCTCATTTCCTTCGGTATTTATTTCTTTACCCATATTTACCGGTGTACTCCATTCTCCATTGCGATAGTCCACCATCCAGATATCGGTACCACCATATCCACCAGGCCGGTCAGAAACAAAATAAAGTTTATCGTCATGAGCAGATAATGCAGGATGCCCGCATGAAAATTCATTAGAGTTAAAAGGGAGCTCTTTTATATTACTCCATTTTTTTTCCTTTTTCTCGGCAGTGTAAAGCTTAAGCATATTAACGCCATCTTTATTTTTACCAGCTTTGCCTTTGTTATAATTATTTCGGGTAAATATCACCCGTTTGTAATCTTTAAAAAAAGTAACCGGTCCTTCGTGATATTTCGAATTTATGCTTTTGCTAAATTCTTCTATTTCAGGATCTTTTTCCGGATCGTGGCCTTCTTTCTCTTTCCTAACTGAAGCACCGCCATCGTCTGAACTGCCACCAAGAGAAGCAACCATGTTTTCCGTTTTCAAGGTTTGATTATGCAACAATGCCGTATCAGGATATAAAAAAAGATCTAAAAAAGGAGTTTCATTTTGCATAAAAACCCTTTTGATAATCCCTCCTTCTTCACGTGCAGAAACAAACACAATGCCATCTTCAAAATACATAGGAGCAAAATCCGACTGCCTTGAATTCAGCGGGTACATGTACTTAATTCGATAAAGCGATGAATCTTTATAAAATTGACTATTGTCCATATATGCCACGGTAAAGCGACGCCCTCTCAGGTCCAGAGTCTGCTGTTTTCCATAAGCGGCATAGTACTTTTGAGACTCGCGGTATTTTTGATTGCTGGCTAATGTTTGAGCATAATACAAAAACTGTTCACTTTGCAGGTCACTTTCGAAAGCTTCGAAAAGATCATTATAAACCCTTTCGGCATTTCTGTAATCCTGCACTTTGCGGTAACTGAATGCCAGATTTGTTAAAGCAGATTTACGGTATTTGTCCTTTGAATCAGCGGTTAAAAGCCAATTTTCGTAGTTGCGAATAGCGTCTACAAAGCTTAGTTTTTCAAAGTGATCATCGGCAACTTTTAATCTGCCAGACTGTGCATTTAAGTTTAGACCAATCAGGAAAATAAACGCAAATAGTCCGAAATTAAATTTCATTATGGACCTTCTCATTGTAATTTATATCAGGTTTTAAGCACTTTAAATTCAAATACTAATATTTAAACCTGATCAAAGGTTGTGCCAAACTTAGTTTTAAGATTTCAATAAACCTTATAAGTAATTACTAATGAGTTGATTAAGATGGCGTGAAATATATTCGTAAAAGCTTTTTAGTATCATTTTTGACCTTATACTTTTCCGAAATCACTCTGGAAACTAACCAAATTACCTCATCACCACTTAACACAACGAGTTGCTTGCTTTTCGAAAAAATATCTACTTTTTGATTAATAAGAATGTCGGATATTTTCTTTTTCCCTTTCATTCCCAAAGGGCGTATTAGATCACCATTTTGCCAGATTCTAAGCTTTAAGGGAAACTCAATATTTTCAAAATCAAACCAGGCAAAATTTTTATTAGTGAAATCTGGTTGACAATTTACCGGATCTTCTTTCCTGATTTCGAATATTCCATATTCCGAAACATTATCTTTATCAGCTTCCAGGATATATTCATTATTCTCAGATTCAAACACTAACCCTCTAATTAATAATTCCTTTCGGTTTTGCAAAACCTTATACGAATCAGAGAAATACTGCAAACCACTTTTACCCGAATTTTGCCAGATTTCCTGAATCTTTTCATAAGATAAACCCAGGTTTTCCAAATACTGATTTAATAAAAATTCTTGATTATCTAATACTACCAACTCCAAGTTGATAACCTGGCAGTCATTTATTTCTCTTACATAATTTGACTTAAAAGCCATTTCCTGTAAATTAAACCATTCTTGAAAATTCCTTAATCGATTGGCAGTACGTTGAAAAGTCTTATCGAAAGATGTGTTTATTTTTAATATTTCTGGATATATTAAATGCCTTACTTTATTCCTTTTGTATGTAATTTCAGCATTTGAACCATCTTCCCGCCATTGAATATTTTTTTGACCGACATAAGTAATGATCTCTTCCATGGGAAAAATTAACAATGGCCTTATTATCTTATTGTTCTTATCTGCAATGCCAGTCATACCTCTAATTCCTGTCCCTCTTGCAATATTCAAGATTATTGTTTCAAAAGAATCCGTAAGGTGGTGAGCGGTGGCAATAAAATCAAGTTTAGAAGCTACCCTTATTTTTTCAAACCAATTATAGCGTAACTCTCTGGCTGCCATCTGGGTAGACATTCCCATTTTATTGGCATAGTTTTTTGTTTCAAATTTTATAGAGTGAAACTTCTTACCATCTGACTCACAAGTTATTCGGATAAAGTCCTCATCTTGATCAGAAAATTGACCTCTCAAACCGAAATTACAATGAGCAACCTCAAAGTTCAACCCATTTTTAAGAAAAAGATCATACATCACCATTGAATCTTTTCCACCACTTATGGCAAGCAAAAACGTGCTTCCCTTTTTAACTCCTTCAATTTGATTAAGAAATGTTAAAAACTGTTCTTCCAAAATATTGAGACTTAATTTGAAACAAAAATAGGCTAATTTTGTCACGGAAGTCACACGAATGAAAGTCTTGATGAGATTCAAATACCTTTTTGCTTTATTTTTTTTCTTGATAGCCCTAAAAGGTATTGCACAAAAACCTTTGAATAAACCTATAGATCGTGGGCCTAAGTCAAAAATTGAATTAATTTCTGCTGATTCCTTGATCGGGATATCAGGAATTACATCGCTTCGAACATTTTACGGTAATGTAAAATTTCTGCATCGCGGTGTGATTTTGAGTTGTCAAAAAGCAATTCATAACTCAGGAGATAATAAAATTCAGGCATATGGCCGAATAAAAATTAACCAGGGAGATACTCTTACTATCACTGGCGACACATTGTATTACGACGGAGATACTCGTTTTGCCCGTATTTTTGGGAAAAAAGTACTACTTACAGACGATGATGTTACAGTAGAGTCTACCAGAATGAATTACGACCTCAATATTGATGAGGCATTTTACCCTGTGCGTGGCACCATCCGGCAGGATTCTGCTGTTTTGAAGAGTAACTCCGGCTTTTATAATACCCGAAGCAAATTATTCAAATATGCGGGCGATGTGGAAATTGTACATCCCGATTATGTAATATGTACAGATTCACTGGATTATGACAGTAATACTGGTGATGCTTTTTTTAAAACTAGCACCACCATAAATAGCAAAGATGGTATTCTAATGGCTGATAAAGGATATTATAACATTAGAAACAAGAATGCCCAATTTATAGGTCGCTCTAAAGTTGAAAATGAAGAATATTACCTGCTGGCCGATACTCTGCATTTTAATAATGAAACCGAAGAGGGTTTTGGAAAAGGAAGAGTAGAATTTTACAGCAAAAAAGATAGCCTCTTTTTAAATGGCGAATACGGTGAAAAATTAAAATCGGCCGGATATACTAAAATCAGGGGAAATGCCTTGATGCGTTTAATTGGTGAGCGTGACACACTCTATCTCTCAGCCGATTCCATATTAGCCTTTAATGACAAAAGTCTGGCGATAAGGTCATTAACAAATTCAATATCAGCTAATCCTGATTCCTTAAATAACACCGATAGTACGGCAATAAGGGCAGTGCCAATTGTAGATTTGGCTGATCCATTGACAATTCTTCCAGATAATTTAACATTATTACAAGACTCTGCCAGTAAAAAAGATACTGAGAAAATGGAATTTTTAATAGCTTCCGGTAATGTCAAAATTTATCGTTCAGATTTTCAGGCCACCTGCGATTCATTGAACTATGATCTTGTTGATTCGGTAATTACTTTTATCAGAAAGCCCGAAATATGGAGCAAAGGGAGCCAAATGCTTGCCGATACAGTTTTGGCTTATATGAAAAATGACAGAATCAATAAGATGGACTTGATTCAGAAAAGCTTTGTAATTTCACAAGATACCGCTCAAAACTTCAATCAAATAAAAGGCAGGCAGATTCAGGCTTTCTTTGATAATGACACAGCCATAAAACTGATCGAAGTGGAAGGAAATGGCGAAAGCATTTATTTTGCTCTCGATGATCAAAACAAACTTATTGGACTAAATAGAGTGGTATGTAGCAAAATGAGATTAAATTTTGCTGATAAAAAAGTAAAGAGAATTTCATTTATGGGAGCACCAGAATCTAAACTTATCCCTCCTCATGAGATTGACAACGAGGTTATTGAATTAGAAAATTTTTCGTGGGATATCGATAAAAAACCTTCAAAGAAATCAGTAATTGGCTCAAATTTTGATGATATTTCTGATGTTACAAAGAAAAATGAGTTGGTACCAAAAGAGCCAGAAAAAGGTTTCTCAACGACAGAAATTGATAAATAATATAATTTTTATAAAAAATTAACACTTTCAGACAACCTTTTGAGGCGTTTCAACGTCTATTGGTTTAGAAAATTGTTGTAAAACAATTACTTTTGTAGAAACTTATTCTAAAATTACTGAATGATTTGAAATTTACCGGTTTAAAGGAATGTCAACAAAGTTTAAAATATCTTTTTCCTTTTTTATTCTAATGCAAATAGCCTTTGTTGGTTTTGCTCAGGTTAACTCCGGTCAATCCAGATTAAATATAGGTGCTCAGCCAAAAGCAAATATCAATACATCACCTGTAACTCCACTTGTACTTAAAAAAACTATTTCTTCGGAAGTTAAGTTGGATAATACCTCGGCTATTACAGATTTTTACAGAAAATTGTTACTTGATTCTTCAAAAAAGCAAACAACAACCTCTAACAAGCTTTTTTATAACAACTCGGAAAACAATGACAACTTATATAGTAGTGAGCAATTCACCATTTCTAATATTTATCCAAATCCGGCTAATGATTATGCAAATCTTGATTACAGCCTGAAATCACGTAAAATAAAAGCCCAACTATCGTTTTACAATATTCTTGGCGGTCAGGTTGAACAGGTAGATTTAGATGAATTTGAAAAACAAATAAAGGTTAATGTTCGAAACTGGGA
>JAHEBN010000267.1 GCA_024645245.1 Jiulongibacter sp.
ATTTCTAAGAATAGTATAATTCTAAAACCATTGTCTGGTGAATAGTCCTATTAAAGTTTTAGGGCTGAGTGTAATAATAAAACGAATTCGTTCCGCGTAATTTGGCTGTGCAATTTCCCAGCCGTTATTGGAATATACAGGTAAATACAGTTCAAAATAATCTGTAAGTAAATTAAGACGAATGCCGGAGTCATAGACGAATCTTGTAGGTTCATTACTATTTTTAATAAATCCCAGATCTCCATACAATTCTATCCATTTCCATATATTCACACTGGAATTGGTTGTCGCGATCCAATCGTTGGAAAAAGGATTCTCCAGTTTAGATTTAAAACCACCTTCGGCAATTATTAATTGCTGACTCCAGATACCGGAATCTTCAGATCTTCCCAGATAACTATAATCAAATAAATAATCTGTAGGTCTGTCTAGGGCAAAACTAAAATAATCTCCCGTTGTTTTGTTCCTCAAAAATTTACCGGCAAAAAAACGAAAATTAAATTGCCTGTTATTTACAAAAAGTTTCCGGTATTCAAGATTGAAAGCCACTTTGGTAAAGTCTGTGGAATATTGTGCATCTACGAACCACCTAAAATAATCGATTATACCATTATTGGAATTGGTAAACCTGGCATTCAGTACATTATAATCCGGATCAGTTTCTATATCCAGACTTGGATCAATATTTCTGAATACATTTACATACCTTAAAGTAAGAGATTTTCGCTCATTGGAAATAAGGTCTGCAGGTCGCCAGCCCAGGCTAACGGAGGGAGTAACTGTGCTATAACGCGAATTTGTTTGAAAATGGGAAGTGGATCCACGAAGCCCATAATTGGTAACATAAAAACCGCTTTTGCCGTGATAATGCCTGTATGTAAATTTGCCATTTCCCACTAATGTTTTTTCCTTAAACGAATAAGCGGGTGAAAAATCAAAAACAAAGGGCCGCTCCAGAAGTGTTTTATTTGTAAATCTCATTCCTGGGCTTAAACCATCGTATATATTGAAATCCAGGGTGGGCATATAAAAAATTTGATTGTAGTAGGGGTCTTCCGCGTCTTTAAAAAATTGAAACTTCAATTTCTTATTATTAATAAAGAAACCTTTTAGCACTTTCCAGTTATCCCTTTGATTAAATTCCGGAATTGTCTGATCGTAATTGAGCACTAACCTCTTTTCCAAATTTCGTGGAATGGAAAATGTTTCTTCCGTTTTGATACCTGCAAACCAATATTTGGAAACCACCTCGTTTTTGTTCAATCCGAACAAGGAAATAGGAACTTCTGTTCCTGTTTTGTTTTTAAGGGTAACATAAAGGGA
Source organism: Jiulongibacter sp. (assembly GCA_024645245.1). GTDB lineage: Bacteria > Bacteroidota > Bacteroidia > Cytophagales > Spirosomataceae > JAHEBN01. The sequence goes on from JAHEBN010000267.1 coordinate 1,324, forward strand.
ATCCTGGGTTTTAATTACCCTGGATATCTTAAAGTCAATTCGGTCGTTTGCAGAGACATAGGATTTGAAAAACCAATCGATATCTTTCTCCGTATTTTCCTTTAAAATATTCGCAAAATCATATGGTCTTACGGGTTTTAATTTATATTGTTCATAAAACTTTTTAATTGACGTATCAATGTTTTCAACTCCGGCATAATCGGCCAGATATGCTAAGCCAAGTCCTGCTTTATAGGTGTTTGCTATTTTCTGATTAAATTTAATCAGGGAATCATTAGGTGTGGTAAGGGCCTGATCAAGATTTTTTCTTGCAGTAAACATATATAAAAAGGAATATTGCTCATTGTAATCCATTTGTGCCAGATGAAATCCTCTAATAAGCCAACCTTTTGATAGTTTTCCCAGCAGCTTTTGATCAGGATAAAACTCTTCTACAAATCTGATCATTAAGTAATTGATCAAAGCATCCCCTACCCATTTTTCCTTTCTTGGATTGAGGAATATAGATTCTCTCATATAGCTGCTCAGAGCAGTTTTCAAAAATGTCATTTCAAACTGAAACTGTTTCTCATAGGGGCGTATAAAAGAAGGAAGCTGATTTAGTCCATAAAGTGGGTTTTTATTAAAATCCACTTCACTTACCAGTAGCTGTTCGTATGGAAATTTTCCAAGATTATCGTTGATAAACCGGGAGATCCTGGTAATTGAAATACCTTGTGATATTTCGTCATATTTTGTTGCCTGGAGATCTGTAACCACTATTAATTCCGGGGTGACATGCTTTGTGAACTTTTTTTGAGAATTCAGAATAATATAACAACTCTTTCTGTTCTCTCCTTCAAGGGTAGCCTGTTGCCTTCCCGGGTAGCTTGTTATATCTACTTCTTTGAAATTGGTGCCTAAAAATAATGAATCAGGGTAACTGAAAATAATATTGGTATTAGTGTTTCCCGTATACAGGTCTTCAAGATTTTTGTTTGAATACAATTGCCATTCCCCATCATAAACTGCCGGAGTGAGATACCAATCTTTTAAAAAATATCCTCCTTCACCATTATATCCATACGAAGTATATTTATTTGGCGGGAGCTTTACCGTATAAGTAATAAATAATTTAGCCGATGCCCCGGGAACCAGTGGAGTATTTAGATCAACTTTGATGATATCCAGACCGGAAGTCCGGACCCATGAAATAGCCCTGTATTCATCATCCACAATAGTAAATATTTCAGTGTTACCACGATCTTTTTCTTTGGCTAAATGGAGACTTTTTTTAAACTCATCCGCGAATCGCTTTGCAAGAGCTGTGTTCTTGTCGGAATAGGCATTTGCCCAATCATTAAAATACAACACGTTCAGAGTATCTGGAGAATCATTAATATATTCAAATTCCTGTTGAATATTTATTTCTTTAGTTTCCGGCTCTACAGAGGCTTTGAGGGTGTTGTTGTGTTGCGCATGGACTCCACTAATACCACATGCCAAATAAAGAGCAGTAGCTATTTTTAGAAAAGTTGGAATACGCTTTAGAAACATGTTTGAATTAAAAATTTGGACTAAGAGTATGGCCTTTGTAGAAAGCATCAATTATCTCAACAACTTCTTCCTCCGTGTCTACTATTCTTATTAAATCGAGGTCGGTCGGACTAATATTTCCTGCTTCAAGCATGGTGCCTTTAATCCAGTCCAGTAATCCTTTCCAAAACGATATTCCAACAAGAATAATTGGAAATTTTCCAATTTTATTTGTTTGAATTAGTGTAATGGCTTCGAAGAGTTCATCAAGCGTACCAAAACCACCAGGTAAAACCACAAAAGCCTGTGAATATTTTACAAACATTACCTTACGTACAAAGAAATAGGCAAAATCCAAACTCTTATCGTCGTCAATATACGGATTGTCATGCTGTTCAAAAGGCAAATCAATGTTGAGTCCTACAGAGGTTCCTCCGGCCAAATGCGCTCCTTTATTACCGGCTTCCATTATGCCTGGACCACCACCTGTGATAATACCATAGCCGGCTTCGGATACTTTTTTGGCAATATTAACGGTAAGTTTGTAATAGTTGGCATCTTCTCTGGTTCTGGCTGAACCAAAAATGGTAACACAAGGGCCTATGGCACTCATTTTTTCAAAACCGTTTACAAATTCGCCCATTATTTTAAAAATGGCCCAGGAATCATTGATCTTAATTTCATTCCATCCTTTATGGTGCTTCTCTCTCCTCATACCTTTATTTTTGGTCACTTATTGGTAAATTGTATATGATTAGCTATTTATCCAGGAACTTCCTGTTTCCGATTTCTTAAACTAAATTCCTTGTTAAGGAAAAAGGCAGTATAACTTTTATCGTCTTTAGCTACTTTTTCAGGA
>JAHEBN010000117.1 GCA_024645245.1 Jiulongibacter sp.
ATTCTAAGTACTGGCTTTTCTGCAGAACCCTTAAAAAGAAAAGATACAGGTGAAAAAATGCTGAACATTCCAGCAAAAAAATACCCGTAGAAATTTCTACGTGATTTAGTGAAAAAACATTTTTAACCACAAAATCAATTAGATAAAAATTGCCAAATGACATAAATACAGCCAAAATTAAGCTAATTGATGTCTTCAATAAATTATGCTTTTGGTTTTGAATACTTACTATTTCATCTTGTTCCGAAATATTTTTGGCCAATTTATTTTCGCATGTTTCAATGGAAAGGTTTATTTCCCCAATTCTCTCTGAATGCAGCTGTACCATTTTTTCCAGATTGGCAGATTGCCTGGCATAAATCGATTTTATAACAGAAATTTTTTCTTCTACAGTGGAATCAGACAAACCGAAAATCACACCCTCGTCACGCAAAATACCTTCATCCGAAAGCCATAATGGCAAAACATCTTCATTTTCAGAAGGAACTATTTCAGGTTTTTCAAAATAGCTGGATTCGGGCGAAGAATTAATTTCTAAATCAACAATTTCAGCTGGAATTTCGGTTTCCACATTTCTATTTTTAAACCAGGCTATTATTTTTTTAAACATGAGTAAAGGATATAAAAGAACATGTAAGTATTAAACTTAAAATAATATAAATTATTTTTGAGCAGCGAGTAAAATGTGATGAATGGCTTAAGCACAGGTCATAATTTTTTATATAAATGAAATTATTTTTCAGGAAAACAGGGGAAGGATCGGCCATAGTAATTTTGCATGGTGTTTTTGGTTCAGGCGACAATTTATTTACTACGGCCAAAACTCTGGCAGAAAAAGGTTACGAAGTTTTTCTTCCAGATGCCCGAAATCACGGACAATCACCTAGAAGCGAAGACTTTAACTACGAAGTAATGGCTGCTGATCTGGATGAATTGCTCACAGAAAACGAGATTAAAAACCCCATCTTAATCGGGCATTCCATGGGTGGAAAAACAGTGATGCAGTTTGCAGCGAATTATTCAAATTTCCTTAAAATAATTGTTGTAGATATTGCACCACGCTACTATCCTACCCATCATAATCATATTTTGGCAGGATTGAATGCCATCCCCATCCGGGATTTAAAAAGCCGTAAAGAGGCGGAGGAGATTTTCAGTAGTTATGTAAGTGATTTGGCTGAAACACAATTTATTCTAAAAAACCTGTATCGTACCGATGAAGGTTTCGATTGGCGAATTAACATACCGGTTATTGCTAAAAACATTTATCAGGTGGGCAGTGAAATTCCTTTCTCAAAGCCTGTGGTAAAGCCTGCACTTTTTATTCGGGGTGGTGACTCCAGTTATATCACCGATGAAGACCAAATTCAAATAAAAAACAATTTTCTCAATGCAGAATTTGTAACTATTGAAGGAGCCAATCATTGGGTTCATGCCACCAGGCCTGTAGAATTTATTGATAATATTCTTCAATTTATACAAGAATAGGCCATGCATTTTTATCAATACGAAATCCGGTTAAGAGCCCGAAAAAGAGGCTTTCATTTAATAAGCGACGAAATAATATCTGTAGCCAAAGGAATTTCAGAAATTAAATCAGGAATGATGCAGGTTTTTATCAAACATACCTCTGCTTCGCTCACCATAAATGAAAACTGGGATCCTACAGTCAGAGCAGATTTTGAAAGGCATTTCAATAAAATGGTTCCGGAAAATGCTCCGTATTATGAACATAACTACGAAGGCTCAGATGACATGCCCGCTCACCTAAAATCTTCTTTATTGGGAAGCTCGGTGACAATACCAATTACCAATGGTAAACCAAATACAGGTACTTGGCAAGGTATATATTTGTGCGAGCATAGAAATGCGGACACAGGAAGAAATCTCATAATAAGCCTATGGGGTATTTAGCGACCAGCTTCTTCCAATATCGAGGTATATTTTTTTATCATTTTCAGAATAAAGTATAGCAGACCGGAAACCACAAACGCCTGAACCCAGAAATTGTTTTGAATTGTAAATACACCGGTTTCGATGAAATTTTTTGTAAGATCAAAAATCCAAAATAAGCCAAACAAGGCTGCAACCCCATTTTTTTCCTTCTTTAAAACTTTCTTAAGGCTAAAGGAATACTTTGGTTTCACGGGAATTTTCAAAGCAGGTACAAAAGCAGGTCGGCCTGCTGCCCAAGTGAGGTAATATTCTTTAAATTTTTTACGAAGAAAGGCTTCTTCGGCATACATAATACGCTCATAGTATAACCAATACAAAAAAGTAAAAGCAAATATGAACCATAAATTAGCCGTTAACATGGCCACAGCAAGCCACATAAAATAATTACCTAAATAAAGTGGATGGCGAACTAGTGAATAAAAACCGGTTTCGTTGAGCTCGTCGGCAAGTTGCCCGTCTGCCGTGTTTCTGCCTGATGTATTTGCCGGTGTATAGCCAACTGTAAAAACTCGAATTAATAATCCCAGAATCCCCACCAAAAGGCACATAAACCAGTACTTTTGATCGTTTAATAATTCGTTTCCCTGTAAAACTTCCATTCCGAAAACAGGAATACTGATAAGAAAAAATGCGATTGGAAAGTAACTACGGTATTTGAATAGAAAATTACCTTGTTTTTCAAATTCCTCCGAAAGGGCCATTTAATGAATTTTAAGTAAGAAAGCTGCAAAGGTAGTTTCAAATAAAGGTATTTCAAACAAAAGACTACTCACCACCTGAGAGCAATTTACCTTTTTTCTCTTCCTCCCAACTTTTACGAGCTGGTAATTGGGCTTTATTTTCTACTTCCCAACCCATTCCGGCAGCCAATTGGTTGATCATTAATTCGATCTGCCTTGAGGCATGTGCAGGTAAGTCGCTTTCCAAAGCTTTTTCCCGCATCAGGCTTTTTGCATCTTTTAATATTTTGGTGTAATCCTCCGTGTTAAATTTATGTAACCAACCTTGATTGATATCGTAGAACTTATAATCCGTATCAATTGATATCACCTCAGGTTTTGGAAAGCTCTCAATTACCAATTTTTTATTCTTTTCATCCCGTTCCATTACTAATTTGGCAAAATCATACCCAATGGAAACTTTAGCTTTTGCTACCACCAATGCTTTTTTATTGGCTTCAAATAAACCCCAGAAATCACGTCGGCTATTGTGATCGTATATTTCGGTAAAATATCCTTCGGCCAATACCACCTTAAAAACCTTTTCGATTCTTTCAAGCAAGACATTGGACTCCACTTTAAGGTTTATCGATTTTTTTTTACCAAAAAGCTTACTTTTCCAATTGAAAATCAGCCAGGAACCAAGGGCTCCGATTAATATGGCGATTACGAATAATAAAAATTCCATAAAGCTGTTCCGAAAATTATTTTCTAAAAATAAGGAAAGTAAACCGGTCATGTTTAGCCCAATGGACTAATCAAATTGTGTAATTTTACCGTCCAAGTTAAGGTTTTCTATTTACAAATGTCTAGAAAAAAACTCATTTTGATTGTTGGCCCTACTGCTGTGGGGAAAACGGGCTTTTGCATAAAACTGGCAAAAAAGCTGGGAACAGAAATCATTTCCTGTGATTCGAGGCAGTTTTATCGCGAAATGAGCGTCGGTACTGCAAAACCATCTGAAGATGAATTGGCCGAAGTAAAACATCACTTTATAAATTCACACAGCATCAATGAACATTATTCGGCAGGAGATTTTGAGCAGGATGCTTTAAAACTAATGTCAGAATTATTCCAAAAATACGATTATTTGATAATGACTGGTGGTTCTGGATTATTCGCCAAAGTTATAACAGAGGGTATTGATGATATGCCGTCGGTTCCCCCTGAATTTCGACAAAAACTTATGTCAAGACTTGAGCTTGAAGGACTGCAAAGACTGGTAGAAGAGCTCAAAAAGCTTGATCCAGAATATGCAGGCAAAGTCGATTTGAAAAATTCACAAAGAGTGGTTAGAGCCTTGGAAATGTGTCATTTTACAGGCCAAACTTTTTCTGAATATCATAAAAAAAACAAAGTGCACAGACCATTTCAATTTATTAAAATCGGGTTGGACAGACCAAGGGAGGAGCTTTACGAAAGAATAAACTCAAGAATGGAAAAAATGCTGGAAGATGGGCTTGAGGAAGAAGCAAAAAACTTAATTTCCTTTCGAAAGCACCCAGCTTTAAAAACTCTTGGGTACAAAGAGATCTTTTCATATTTAGATGGTGAATATGATAGGAAACGCATGATTGAACTTCTCAAACAAAACAGCAGGAGATTTGCAAAAAGGCAACTTACCTGGTTTAGAAATCAGGATACATTTAAATGGTTTAATCCCGATGAAGAAGACAAAATTCTGAAATATATTGAAGAGCAATTAAGTGATACAAAAATAAATTCTTGAAAAACGAATTTAGATTTGTCTCAGAAACACTAAGCCATTTTATTTGTGGCAACAAACCAAAAATATGCATAAAATCATAGTAGCAATAGATGGATATTCAAGTTGTGGAAAATCAACCACGGCAAAAGGCCTGGCCAAACACATGGGATATTCCTATATCGACTCAGGTGCTATGTATCGGGCAACTTCCCTCTATTTTCATGACAATCATGTGTCATTTACCAATGAAAAGGAGATAGAAAAGGCCCTGAATAATATTGAAATCGAATTCAGAATAAGCAAAGATGGCAAAAGCGAAACCTACCTCAATGGGCTGAATGTGGAAAATGAAATCAGAAAACTCTACATTGCCAATATGGTGAGTGAGGTAAGTGCCATTGCAGCTGTACGACATGCCATGGTGGAACAACAACGGAAATTGGGAAGAAAAAAAGGAGTGGTAATGGATGGTCGTGATATTGGCACTGTGGTTTTTCCTGAAGCCGAAATGAAGGTTTTTATGACAGCCGATAAATACGTGAGAGCCCACCGACGACAAATAGAATTAACAGAAAAAGGCGACTTACTAGACTTTGAGGATATCTTAAAAAATCTGGAAAAACGTGACCTGATTGATACCACAAGATCCGAAAGCCCACTTCGTCGAGCTGAAGATGCCACTTTAATAGATACAACCCACATGACACTCGATGAGCAGGTAGAAATGTTAAGCCTGATGGCAGATGAAACCATTTCGCGGACTTTGCGTAAATCATGAAATGCGATTACCTGATAATTGGACAGGGCTTAGCCGGCAGCATATTAGCCTATAAGTTAATAAAGTCAGGAAAAACCTGCCTTGTAATCGATAGAACCACACAGGCATCTTCTTCAGCTGTCGCTGGCGGAATGTTTAATCCGGTCACTGGAAAGCATTTAGCAAAAACCTGGCTCGCAGATGATATCTTCCCTGTACTTCATAAATTTTACGCTGAAGTTTCAAAGGATTTGGTTCAAGATTTTTATCATCCGGTTTCGGTTTACAGACCATTTGTTAACGAAAATCAGAAAAAACAATTTGCTCAAGCCATAGGCAAACATAAGTTGGAAAATTACACTTCTTTTCTAGATACTCCGGCATATGATCCTAATCAGATAAAAAATGAATTCGGTGGAATCCGTATTTCTGATTCAGGCTGGCTTGATGTTCCTGCTTTTGTAGAATCAATCAGAAAATTTCTTAAAAATACAGGAAGTTTTAGAGATGACCTGTTTGATTATGAATTGATTGCTCATAAAAAAGGGCAAATTATTTATGGAGAATACATTTTCGCCAAAATAATTTTTTGCGAAGGTTACTATGCTTTTCAAAACCCATTATGGAAATGGTTACCTTTTAATCCGGTTAAAGGGGAATCATTACTTTGCGAAATTGAAAATTATGATATTCAGGAAATAATTAATCAAGGAGCCTGGATTATCCCGATTGAGCAAAACTTGTATCGGATAGGAGCCACCTATTCCTGGCATGAACTGGATTTTCTAAAAACAGAAAGAGCTAAAAAAGAATTATTGGAAAAAGTCTCGGTTTTTTTGAAATGCAATTTTTCGGTAAAAAATCAACAAGCCGGAATCAGGCCAGCTTCCAAAGACAGACGCCCGTTTTTAGGTGTTCATCCCGTTTTTAAAAACCTCTACATTTTTAATGGCCTTGGAGCCAAAGGGGTTTCTATGGCCCCCTATCTGGCCGATCAATTAATAGATTTTCTTGAAAACAAAAAAGATTTAGATAAAGAAACAACCATAGAGCGTTTTTATCCGTTATATTAGTTGACCATTTGAAGCCCTTTTTAATGAAAAAAATTTTCAGCTTATTTTTCTTACTGATTGCATTTCAAGGCAATGCACAAAAATATTTTGCAGCTTCACAAGAAGAATTTGGGCAAAACAGAATTCAATTGAGGAGGCTGGAGTGGAAAACTATTTACAGCAATAATTTCGAATTCAACTATTATCGCGGAGGCGATGCTCTTGCAGAAAAAGCCGCCAAAATGGCTGAAAGTGAATACAATAAAATTACGGAAATATTAGGCTACACACCTTTCACTACGATGAAAGTTTTTCTGTATAATACTCCGGCTCAAATGGATCAAAGTAATATTGGGCTTACTTCACCCATAAATTATGACGGAGGAATTTTAAATCTGGCACGCTCAAGAATTGAAATTGCCTATGAAAATAATGATAGCCTCTTTAATATAAAATTGATAAAAGAGATTTCAGGATTATTTGTTTACGACATGCTCTATGGAGGCTCTTTAAAGGAAGTACTGCAAAGTTCTTTATTACTCACCGTACCGGAATGGTATATGTCTGGTATTGCTGCCTATATTTCTGAAGACAATTCAAACCCCGAAGTTATTTCCAAAATGAAAGAGGCAATTCTTCGAAATCAGGATAAAAAACTAAACAGCATAACAGGGGCAGATGCAGAATTAATAGGTCAATCCATATGGAATTACATAGCACTAAAATATAATCGTGATAATATTTCCAACATTTTAAATTTGACCAGGATAATACGTGCTGAACAATCATCAATTACCAGCACTTTAGGTATTTCTTTCAATAGGTTTATTAAAGATTGGCAGAGTTTTTATTTGAACGGAAACAACCTGGCTGAGACCTCCGCTATTGTGCCTAAATCAGAGATAGCAGTAAGTAAAATTACAGATTCTTCACGACCCCCAAGAATATTAAAGGAAGGCGAAGTAAATACGGATAATTATACTTTTGACGAAGAAAGTATCAAAGCCTTTAGTGAAAAAAACAAGGTAAGTCAAATAGAAAGCAGTAGTACTTTTAATCAAAGTAAGCTGAGAAAATATAACGAAAACCTGACAATTTCAGCTCCAAAAGCATATCAAAATCAACTCATCACCAATGATTTGAGAACAGAATTTTTTAATGATCCAGTTCGGAAAATTGGAATGAAAAATAGCATTATGATAAATGACCTGCTTGAAAATCATGTCATTAAATTTGGACTTTTTATAACTCCTTCTTTACGAAATCATGATATGGAAGCAAGTTATCATAATTTCGAAAAAAGACTGGACTGGGGATTTAATTTTAGAAGGCGAGCAATCAATCTGGAAGATATCGATTATAAAAATCACTATTTATTCCGCCCTTTACATATTACTTTACCTCCGGATGTTGCTTTCCCGATCAACAGAAAACTATTCATGCACACTTATAGCCTGGATTTAAGCTATCCTTTAAGTAAAAATCTGAAAGTTCAATTCTCTCCTGCTTTTATAAGTACTGCAGATATTGATTTAGAAGATATCAGCAAAAATATACTCAAAACGAATTATGGTAGCCTAAATTCAGAATTGGTATATGATAATACTGTTTCGAATAATCTTGGAGTTTTAGTAGGAACAAGAGCCAAAGTTTCACTTGAAAAGAATGTAAGTTTTGGAAATAATGCTCAAAATTTCGGACGACTGAATTTCGATCTCCGGCATTATCAAAAACTACTTAATGGTTTACAGCTGGCAGGCCGTTTCAATTATGGCCGATCTTCTGGCAATAGCCCGAAATATGCATTTATTGGTGGAGCGGAAAATACTTTAAACAGGAAAATCCAGCCAGCCTCGGGTCAAATACCGGGAGTACCCGGAGACTTGCGGGATCTACTATTTTATAATTTCCCCGGAAATCTGAGGGGTTTTGATTTCGCAAAATTATACGGCAACAATTTTTTACTGTTCAATTTAGAATTACGGCTGAATTTAGCTCAATATTTCCCAAGTAATTCCATTACATCCAGTTTTATAAAGAATCTTCAATTCGTATTATTTGATGATATTGGAACAGCCTGGAATGGAAACAAAGGGCCTCTTAGCCGGCAAAACAGCCTCAATACTGAGGTAATTGGTGGAGGAAGCAATCCTTTTTATGCCGAAGTTACCAATTTCAAAAATCCATTTTTAATGGGTTATGGAATTGGTGTAAGAACTACAATATTAGGCTTTTTTGTAAAAGCCGATTATGGTATTGGAGTAGAAAACAAAGAGACCGGAACCGGTAAACTTTATCTGAGCCTTGGCCACGATTTCTAACAGTATCTAAACAGTTTTCTTATTATCCTCCAATTAACATTTCGATAAAATCTTAAAAATCCTCCAATTTTTGGCACAGTTTTGGTAATTCCACCATTTCCTGATTTTTTATAAAAAAGCTCATTTTTAAAGCTTTTTCAGTTAAAAAAAATAAAAAAAAATAATCCTACAAATATCTGATTATCAGCTTTTTAAATTTAATCAAATCATCCAACCTATTGAACGGCTACTTCAACAGTCTTTTGGCACAATTTTAGACTATTCATTAGAGCATCGAAAAAATGAGTTGGCATCATTGTATCCAATTGGTTTTTATCGGCTTTCCTAAAATTAATTGAGGATAAAAATTTATGCAGATGGTCAGAAAATTTACGTATCAAAACACCACTGTTCGCATGTTTAACATTTTACTGAAATTTTTTCAGAGAATATTTAATGTATTAGATCCGAACAAAGAATTTGTGAGCTCAAATAATGAAGCCATGAAGTTCCATGATACCGGGGATAACACCTTGGTTTACGGAAAATCATCTTTAAGCCTGGGTAATTCAGATTTAAATGTGGCAAAAAGTATTAATTGTACTAATCCGGATATTAATATTTCTGGCTGTGCTGAATATTATTGCCCTTATTCTACTTCTGAGCATACTACTTTAAGAATTCACGCTTCCAAAATAACAGCAAAACTCACCTCTTTTATGATTCCATTTTTACAACTTAGAAATTTTGCTGCGTATCTGATTTTAATGGTATTACTTTCTGCACATTCATTTGCAGCAGATGTTGATTTAGCAATAAGTCAACAAATCAACAATAGTACCCCTCAAATCGGAGATCAGGTAACTTATACCATATATCTGAAAAATCAGGGTAATACGGACGCTGGAAATACCATCGTGCATGCACAACTTCCTTTTGGAGCTGTTGGGAATATTAACCCAAGTTCAATTTCTGGTACTGTAAATAATTTGGGTGGAGGTTTAATTGAATGGACTGTCCCAGCTCTAACAAACGGGGATTCAGTGGCTCTATCAATCGATGCGGATGTTATGATGGAGGGTGTATTTTTTAGCCTGGTTGAAATATATTCATCAGCTGATACAGATATAGACTCATCTCCGGGAAACGGATCATTAAATGAAGACGACATAGCTTCCACTTGCTACTCAGTACCTATCATGTGGTATCCGGGTGATGAATTTACGGTTTCGATTCCTGCTCCATACCAATACGGTGATGGAATTGTTTGGTATAGAAATGGAATACCCATAACACCCTCCTCTACAGAAGCAACTATTAATCCGGATAGTTCATTGACTATAAAGGCTCCTGGTGATTATACATTTACTACCACAGTAACTACTTGCCCTGCAACTGGATGCTGTGCTATACAAATTGATGCGGCTCCCCTATCAGCTTTAGGAGATTACGTTTGGAATGATAATAATAAAAATGGCGTTCAGGATAATGGCGAAGCCGGAGTTTCGGGTGTATCTGTGTATCTTTTTGACGATAATGGTACCATTCTGGACACAGCAATTACGGATGTTAATGGTAAATACCTTTTTGACAATTTAATCCCTGGAATATACCAAATACAATTCGACGTTAATACACTACCTTCAAATTTCGAATTAACTCTTTTGGATAATGGAAGTGATTTAGTTGATTCTGATGCAGGAATTGACGGCAAAACAATTTTAATAAATCTTTTACCCGGTCAAATTGACACCACGTGGGATGCCGGTATTTTCTTAACTCCCGGGTTTGACCTGGCTATGACAAAAACTTCGAATGCCACTACTGTTGTGGCGGGAGGACAAATCACCTACACGTTTATTGTATACAATCAAGGAAATCAAACCGCAACTTTGATAAACCTGATGGATAATATACCTGTTGGCTTAACACTGGCAGATGCCAATTGGAATGAAAACGCTGGAATTGCGACATTGAACACTCCGATTCCATCTTTGGCTGTAGGTGATAATACCACCAGAACTATAACATTTGATATTGGAGCTTCTGTTTCCGGAACTATTCAAAACTTTGGCGAAATAACATCTGCTAAAGGTCCAAATGGCGAAGATGTAACAGACGTAGATTCCTATCCTGATAATAACCCAAATAATGATGGTACAATTAAGGATAATGTAATCAATGAAGATGGTAAAAATGGAGGTGATGAAGATGATTCAGACATTAGTACCGTTGTGGTCACTCCTGCACCAGTATTTGACCTTGCATTAATTAAATCTATTGTAAGCCCAGCACCTTACCTCCCTGGCCAAGTCGTTACATTTAATGTACAGGTTATTAATCAGGGTTCATTAGATGCTACGCAGATATCCCTTGTTGATTACATACCATCAGGTTTAACATTAGCAGATGGAAATTGGACCAACAATGGTGGAAAAGCTACCTATAATTTCCCATTATCTGTAGTTGTAGGTCAAACTAACACCGTACCTATTACCTTCGTAGTTAATGCAAATGCCAGCGGTACAATAATCAATAATGCGGAAATATCAAATGCAAAAGGTCCAAATGGCGAAAATGTTACAGATGTTGACTCCAATCCTGATAATAACCCAGCAAATGATGGCACAGCAAAAGACAATGTAGTTAACGAGGATGGTAAAAATGGTGGTGATGAAGATGATTCAGATATTGAATCAATTACCATTACACCTCCACCAGTATGTGAAACTATAACATCAATAACAGCCTCAATTGATGAGATTTGTTTTGGTGAAAATTCTGATTTAAGTGCCGTTTCATCTAATGGTACATCTATTAAATGGTATTTGATACCAAGTGGAGGGAATCTGCAATTTACAACTAATAGTGGTCAGTCACATACTGTGAATCCAACCACAACAACAGTTTATTATGCAGAATTAAACACTGTGGCGGCAAATTGTCCTAATGCAAGAGTTCCCGTAGTTGTAGTTGTTAATGCTTTACCATCAAATCCAAGTTGTGGTAATATTATTGAAATTTGCGAAAACAGTACTATTGACCTTAATACTTTAGTTATTAATGGAATAACATCTCCTGGAGGAACATTCGAATGGCATGTAAGTGCCGATCCGAACTCGGCCATAGTTGTAAATACTAATGTCGGACCTGGTAAATATTATTTATTCGAAAAGTCCGGAGCAGGCTGCTACAGTAATCCTGCCGTAGCTGAAATTGTAAGCAAAACATGTGAGAAACTTATTGATTTAAGTATCATAAAAATTGCAGACAGAAGAGTGGTAGATTTGAATGATATAATTACTTATACCATTACTTTAAATAATGCTGGTCCAGATGTTGCAACGAATGTGGTGATGGAAGATATTTTACCGGCTGGATTAAGTTTTGTGTCAAGTAGTACTTGGACAAACAACGCCGGAGTGCTTAGAGCTACATTCCCAACTATTGCAGTAAATGAAACAAAAACCACTACATACCAGGCCAGAGTAATATCCTTTGGACCAATAATAAATGTAGCTCAGGTAATTTCTGCTGACCAAAAAGATACAGACTCAACACCGGGTAATGCATCTACTCTAAATGAAGATGACGATGATGATGAAGTTATTAATGTAAATAATCCGAATCCATATGCAGATTTAAGTCTGGCTAAATATGTTAGTAATTATAGTCCGAACGTTGGAGACCTGGTAGCCTATACCATCCGAATTACCAATTCAGGACCAAATGTAGCTACCAATGTAGAAGTAACCGATAATTTACCAGCCGGACTTACTTACCAAACTTCGGCTAGTATAGATGCTAGCAGCCTAACTTATTCAGTGGGTAAAGTAACAGCGAAATTTAATCAAATTGCCGTTTCTGAAGTAGTGGAATTTAATGTAATGGCTTACGCATCTGGAAACGGTTCAATTACCAACAGAGCAGAAGTAACAAAATCGGATCAACAGGATCCTGATTCTACACCTGGTTCAGGAAGCAATGAAGATGATGATGATCAGGTGACGATTACTGTCATAGAACTTTGTAATCCTTCTACCCCATTAATTTCTTGTGCTAATCCATATATATGTTTAGGTGAGTCTACCACGCTTGTTGCTGTTAATTGTAATGGTACAGTAATATGGTCAACAGGTCAATCAGGTTCTACAATAACAGTAACACCTACCTCAACTACTATTTATACAGCAATTTGTAAGATAGGAAATTGTGAAAGTCCAAATTCAAATCCTGTAGCCGTTGTAGTAAACAATCTTGCCCCGCCTCTTGTCCAGGCTAATAAAACAATAGCCTGTGCCGGTGAATCAGTGATATTAACGGCAAGCGGTTGTACGGGTTCAATTCTTTGGTCAAATGGGAGCACGGGTTCATCAATTAATGTTAACCCAACAGTTACTACCTCTTACACCGCCAGATGTAAAGTGGCAACATGCCTGAGCAATCCATCCGGTACATTAATTATTACTATAACCAATGGTATTAATGCACCCTTTATAAGTGCATCGGCTACTGATATTTGTGCAGGACAAAGTGTAACACTGACTTCAACGGGGTGTTCTGGTACAGTGAATTGGTCTAATGGTGCCACTGGAATTAGTACAGTGGTAAATCCAGCAGTTACCAGCTCTTATTTTGCGACATGCTCTTTAGGTTCATGTAACTCAGGTAATTCGAACATTGTTACAATTAATGTAAGCTCAGGCCAAACTCCGTTAATTATTGCAAATAATGAGAATATTTGTTCCGGGCAGACAGCTGTATTAACAGTAAGTAATTGCACTGGAGCTGTATCATGGAATACTGGTGCCTCGACAACAAGCATTACGGTTAATCCATCATCTAATACAACTTACACCGTGGTTTGCGGTACTGGTTTATGTAGCGGCACAGCAAGCAAGACTATAAATGTTGGTGCTGGTCAATCGCCGGTTATCGCTACAGCAAGCACTTCTATCTGTGAAGGTTCATCTGCGACCCTCAGTGTTAGTGGATGTATAGGAGCAATTAATTGGAGTAACGGTGGTATTGGTTCGTCTATAGTTGTAAATCCTTTAATAACAACAATTTATACAGTTTCATGTTCAACTGGCGTCGGATGTATAGGTACTGCTTCTATGACAATCAACGTATCTCCTAAACCAGCAGCACCGATTGTAACATGTGGCAAAGAAAGAATTTGTGCAGGTGAATTACTTACATTTACAGCACATAATTGTAATGGAACTGTAAACTGGTCTACAGGTGCAGTTGGAACAACAACTGAAATAGCACCTACGCAAACCCGAACTTATTGGGCAACATGCACAGTTAATGGATGCGTTAGTGAACAAGGTGTATCTTCAGTAATTACAGTTCTTACAGAAACACCAACAATTACTGCTTCTAAGTCTAATATATGCAATGGTGAATCAGTAACATTAACTGCTGGACTATGCTCAGGCACAATTGCCTGGAGTACTGG
>JAHEBN010000118.1 GCA_024645245.1 Jiulongibacter sp.
ACGGTTCTGCGTTTTATAAATTTCTGCAGAGTCTTTTCTCTGTTTTACAGCTTTTTGCAAAATCTTCATTTCATCCGCTTCGGCCAGGTCGCCTTCCTGGCCGGGTTTGGTAGCTTCAATTAGAATAAGCTTTTTTATATCTCTCAATGCCAGCAGACTAACTGAATCTTTAGCTAGCATAGCAGCTTTGATATCCGCATCGATGGTGGTTCTTAAAGACATTTCAATTTTGTTTAATTATTTACAGAAAACGTATTATTTATCCTTTCCCTTCTGCTTTTCCTTTTGAATTTCCTCATTTAATAGTCAATTTTGAAAAAGAGAAACAGAAATGCAAAAATGACAAAATTATCGGTCAATATCAATAAAATCGCAACACTGCGAAACAGCCGGGGTGGAGATGTGCCTAATCTGGTGCAAGTTGCTCTGGACTGTGAAAGTTTTGGAGCACAGGGTATCACTATTCATCCAAGGCCTGATGAGCGTCATATTCGATACGCCGATGTATACGACCTGAAAAAGGTGGTCACTACGGAATACAATATTGAAGGCAACCCCACGGAAGGCCGTTTTATGGAAATAGTGATGGATACCTGGCCTACTCAGGTCACCTTGGTTCCCGATAAAATTGGTGACATTACATCTAACGCCGGTTGGGACACCATCACTAACAAAGAATTATTAAAAGACCTGATAAAGACCTTTCAATCTGCCGGAATCCGTGTTTCTATTTTCGTGGATCCCGATGTGAAAATGGTGGAAGGTGCTGCGGAAACGGGTACCGATCGAATCGAGCTTTATACCGAATCTTTTGCAAAAGAGTACCCGGAAAATCAGGAAGCTGCCATTGCTTCCTTTGTAAAAGCAGCAGAAAAAGCACAGGAACTGGGTTTAGGTTTAAATGCCGGTCACGATTTAAGTCTGGAAAACTTGAAATATTTCAAGCAAAATATCCCCGGGTTATTGGAAGTATCGATAGGTCACGCATTGATTGCCGACGCCCTATATTACGGTTTAGAAAATACCATCCAGATGTATTTGAGGCAGTTGGATTGAGTTATTTTTCGGATTCTAATATTCTAATCATCTCATCGGCAGCTAATGCCGGAATAGAAGTACCTTTGAAATCTTTTAGGTTTCGTGTCACGATAAAATTCATATTGGAAATTTGATTTGCGGAATGAAATTGTACAGCATCCTCAAAATCTGAAATCGAAGAATTCATTAAACTTTGTTTAATTACCACTGGATTTGCCGCAATTAATTCTACAAAATCAAGCAAGTCAAGCAAAGTATTTCTTAATTCTTTTTCAGGTACATATTTCTTTAGCAAATAATGCAGGGTAACGATAATATGTGTGGAAGTATAAAATCTTATTCCCGGTTTATCCGTAAATCTAAATAACCTAATCGATTGCTGGGTAAAACCGCCTCTATTTGTAAGCAAATCGACCAGTATATTCGTATCAATGAATATTTTCATCACAAATGTTTTTGTTCTAAAGCTTCTCTGAGTAAAGATTCCTCATTAAAATCATCGGGTAAATTAATTTTTCCGGCAATTCGATTAATTTTTGATTCCATGCAATCGGGAATTTCATTTGTCAAGTCTGATAAATAGCTTTCTATAATTTTAGATAAACTTCTGTTAGTTTTTTTTGCGTAAGTTTTAGCCTTTTCGATTACACTTACGTCCACATTCAAAGTTAACTTAGTGGTCATGATACGTGTATAATTAAATTTTATACGTAATACTAAAAGATATATTCTGGAAATCAAAAAAATAAACACTTTACCACAAAATAAAATATTTCATAAAACGCTTGAAATGAGCAACTACTTGATTATTTTTCTAAAAAAAATCAAGTCATGATCAAATATTTCAAACTTCTTCCTTTTCTCTTATTTCCGGTAAGTCTTATTGCCCAAAAAGTAAGTGTAAACACCATAGAGGATAGCCGATCTACCGGCGACGGATATTTCAGTAACCGATGCAAAGTAGAGTTCAGAATCACGGGCGAAGAATCTCGAAAATATATGTTTGCCAAATTATTATCAATAGATAAAGCCGTAGACGATCGGGGAAATGACCTTTTCCGCGAACCCGATAGTTTTGGATATGAATACAAAGAAAAGGAAGATACTTACTTTAAAATTGAAGCTGATTTGTTGAACCCATCGAGAAAAGCAGAAACCATTACCGAATTAAACGGCAAAATGAGACTATTTAAACCAACACTTGAAAACGGTGGAATAGTACAGGTTAAAGACTTTATTTCAAAAGCCGGGAAAAATCTGATTTCCACCAAGTTTCCTTTTAAAATCATGTACATGAGCAAGGAGGAAGTGATGAAATACAATTCGGATAATGACGCAAAAAAAGAAGAAGCTCTATCTAAACTATCACCGGAAATGGCAGCCGGCATGCGTGAATTAATCGGTGCTTTCAGTGGTTTATTCGGTAATACTGACGATAATAACTCCCTCTATTTTATGGTAGATGGCGAAGCCGATAAACTGGTGACAATGCGTTTTCTCGATGAAAATGGTGAAGAATTGAGCAATTCCGGATATTCCAAAAGCGGAAATACAACCAATTACTATATGCAGGAAATGGCAAAACCAGGCTGGACAGTAGAGTTTCAAATAGAAACCGAAGCAGCTGTTAAAGATATTTCCTTTAGTTTAAAAAATATTGAGCTCCCTTGAAAATCAAGTGTTAAACTTTCAATTTTATATCATTAAAAAGGTACATAAAATAGAAATCACTAGTTAAAAGTTGGTTCTTGATAAACCTACTCCACTAACCTCAATTTAGCAAAACTAAGCAACAAGGTTTTCTCCCCTACTGTATCAAAAAGTACTGTGGCCTTTACGGTATTTCCCGTTGCGTCCATTTTATTTAGGGTGCCAAAACCAAACTTTTGATGCTCCACCCTACAGCCCGGACTTAAATCTTTTGGCTCAGCAGCTTTAAAATCCGTACTTGGGGTATGTGTCACAGTTTGCTTAACAGCTGTACTTACTGGTTTCAGGTTGTTAAGTACCTGCTCCTTTTTAGTACTAAATGACTGAATTACTTCTAAATCATCGCTAAAGCTTTTCCTCACAGGCGGAGGTGCTGCCTGACTCGGCATTTTTAAATACGCTTCGTCTATTTCTAACAAAAACCTGCTCGGTTCGCAGTAATTTAATCTTCCGTAATGATAGCGACTTTCGGCATAGCTAAGCGTGAGATTTTGCTCGGCACGGGTAATAGCTACATAAAAAAGCCTGCGTTCCTCTTCCAGATCGGCCCTACTCTGCAACATCATTTGCGAGGGAAACAGGTTTTCTTCCAAACCTACCACAAACACCTGTTTAAATTCCAGGCCTTTGGAGCCGTGGATAGTCATAAGTGTTACGCGATCGTGGTCGCCATCTTCATCTTCCTGATCAGCATTGGTGAGCAAGGCTACATTTTGCAGGAAAGAAGCCAAAGATTTATCATCGTTTTCTTCGTTATCAACAAACTGTTTTATACTATTCAATAATTCCTGCAGGTTTTCGTAACGAGCCATTCCTTCAATAGTTTTATCGGCATAGAGTTCGCGAAGAATCCCAGTCGTTTTTGCCACTTCACTCGCTACTGAGTGTGCATCTTTTCCTTGCTCGATCAAAATATGATAACTCTTGATCAGGTTGGCAAAAGTATCAATACTGCTTGCAGCACGGCCATCCATGTATTGCTTTATATGGGCTACCACTTCCCAAACAGGCAAATTATTCTCTTCTGCCAAAACCAGAATTTTGGCAACCGTGGTATCACCAATTCCTCTCTTTGGCAAATTTATGATACGCTTAAAAGCCTCAGAATCCTGCTGATTAACCACAAAACGTAAATAAGCGAGCAGGTCTTTTATTTCCTTTCGTTGGTAAAAAGATAAGCCACCAATAATGCGGTATTTGATATTTAACTTACGTAAGGCCTCTTCAAAAGCCCTTGATTGAGCATTAGTACGGTATAAAATGGCAAAATCGGAATTACGAAGTTCCCCATTCATTTTCTCCTCAAAAATAATATTGGAAACCATGCGGCCCTCCTCATTATCTGTTGCTGCTTTTAATACCTCAATTTTCTTTCCCTCGTCATTATCGGTAAATACTTTTTTCTCCAGCTGATCCTTATTTTTCGAAATCAGGGAATTTGCGGCATTTACAATATTCTTGGTAGATCGGTAGTTTTGCTCCAGTTTCACGATGCTTAATTCCGGATAATCCCGCTGAAAATTGAGGATATTCTGAATATTGGCACCACGAAATGCGTAAATACTTTGAGCGTCGTCACCCACTACACATATATTTTGATGAACGGCCGCAAGTTTTCGGGTGATCAAATATTGCGATACGTTGGTATCCTGAAACTCATCTACCAACACATGTTTGAATTTATGCTGGTATTTATTAAGAACCTGTAAATGATCGCGAAAAAGTATATTGGTATTGAAAAGCAGGTCATCAAAATCCATGGCATTGGCATGGAAAGCCCGAAGTTGATACATTTTATAAATTCGGCCAATCTCCGGCATACGAGCGGCCAGATCTTCTTCGTGAAAAATCGCATTTTCATTGTAAGCTTCCCATCCAATCAATGAGTTTTTAGCATTAGAAATGCGATTTAGTACAAAATTGGGACGATAAACCTTGTCATCCAGAGCCAATTCCTTAATAATCGATCGTATCAAAGATTTGGAATCGTCGCTATCGTAAATCGAAAAGTTAGAATTATAACCCAACAATTTCCCTTCAACCCTTAATATTTTTGCAAAAACAGAGTGAAATGTACCCATGTACAGATTTCGACCCTCGGTACCAATAATAGCTTCAATTCTGTGCCGCATTTCTTCAGCAGCTTTATTGGTAAAAGTAAGAGAAAGAATATTAAAAGGATCGACACCTTGATCAATCAGCCAGGCAATGCGGTAAGTTAAAACACGGGTTTTGCCCGAACCAGCACCGGCTATGATCATCAAAGGTCCATTTGGATGAGTAACCGCCTGATGCTGTGGCGGATTAAGTTTACTTAAGTAGTCGTTCACGTTTGGATATCAAGAAAATAAAAAACAAAGATAATTAATCTAAGGGGAAGCACAGGCCTGAATTATACTTTCTGAAAAATCAGCTGAAAAAGTGTTTTTAAAATTTATTTAAAATGAAGAAAAAAAAGTAAATTTAACAGTGTTTAAAAATCAAAATACCCGTTTTCGAATTCAGTTACCCAAAACCTTCAACCTGATCTTTCTACATGAGATATTTGCCTAACCTACTAATCAGCTGCTTACTCATTACCCTGAATTTAATTGCTACTAATCTTTTGGCACAGAAAAACACTTTAAAAATAAGGAAAACCACCGATTTTGAAATTTCAGGGAAAGGTGATCACAAAAATTGGGAGAATACGGAATGGTTAAAAATTGAACAAAGGAAAAAGCAGAACAGGGTTTACCAAACTCACACAAAAACACTTTATTCGGACAGCGGGATTTATTTTCTCTTCAAAAATGAAGATGATAAAATCACAAATACACTGACGGAGGACTTTTCAAATTTATTCAATGAAGACGTGGTGGAGGTTTTTTTATGGACGGATGAAAAATACCCATTCTATTTCGAATACGAGCTTTCACCAACCAATTACGAGTTACCTATTCTGGTCCCTAATGTGGACGGAAAATTTTTGGGATGGAAACCCTGGAATTACGAAGGGGGAAGAAAAACCCGACATGCTACCCATATCGCAAAAGACTATTGGACAGCCGAATTCTTTATCCCTTATGCACTATTGAGTCCACTGGCTAATGTTCCTCCTGTTAAAGGCACGAAATGGCGGGCAAATATGTATCGACTGGATTACGATGCCGGCACTTCACGTTGGGAATGGCAGGAAGTCGGACCCAGTTTTCACGATATTAATAAATACGGCACTTTTGTTTTTGAATAAACTCAGACTAAAACATTTCTAAAACCCTGTAAAATGAAAAAATACCATTTATTTCTGTTCCTATTTATCGCAAGCTCCGTTGGCTTTTCACAAGATAAGCCATTAAACATTATTATGATTGGTGCTCACCCGGATGATTGCGATTTCGGAGCCGGTGGAACCGCTATATTATTTTCTAAAATGGGCCATAATGTCAAATTTGTTTCGGTTACGAATGGCGATGCGGGTCATCAAAGCATGGGTGGTGGTGCTTCGGCAAAAATAAGAACAGCGGAAGCACAGGAGGCAGGCAAACGCTTTGGAATAAAAGAATACGTAGTATTGGATAACCACGATGGTGAATTGGTACCTAGTTTGGCAATTCGCCTGCAAATAATCAGGGAAATCAGAAAATGGAATGCCGATGTGGTTATTGCTCCCCGGCCAAATGACTACCATCCGGACCACAGGTATACAGGCATTTTGGTGCAGGATGCCGCATTCATGGTGGGAGTACCCAATATCGCCGCCGATACCCCGCCAGTAGCAAATAACCCGGTTTTTCTTTACTATCAGGATAATTTTCAAAAACCAAATCCTTTTACTCCAGATATTGCCGTAGACATTTCGGAGGTTTTCGAACAAAAAATATACGCATTAGCGGCACACGAAACACAAATGTTTGACTGGCTGCCGTGGATTGGCGACTATACCGATCAGGTACCAAAAGGTGAAAAAGAACGTTTGGTGTGGCTAGGCAAAACCCGCTCCAGACCAATAACCGAAATTATAAGAAAATCACTAATGAAATGGTACGGTGAAAACAAGGCTGGAAAAATACAAAATGCCGAGTCTTTTGAGATTTGTGAATACGGCAAAAGACCAGATGAAAATGAAATCAGAAGGCTTTTTCCGATGTTAAAATAATTTCAGATTATTTCTTATCGACCCAAAAAGCTAAACCTGCCAGAATTCCATAAGAAGCCAGGGCAGAAAAGCATAGGGCCATGATGTCTTTTTCTGGTGGTAAAACATAAAAACTAAGAAAATCAAGCAGTATAAGAAAAAAAACCAAGCCGATAGCTCTGTTTCTTGATTTCTGTTTCAGATCTTTTACATTTTTCAGATAATAAATCAAGCTGATAATTAAAAGCCCGGCCTCGGTAAGAAAAGTAGCAAGCTTATTTCGCCATAGACCAAAACCGAATTTGGGCTCACCACTAATAAGAGGCAGGTCGGGCGTATGTGCGATCAGATCGGCAAACCAATGAGAAAATACACCTAAAGCCATTACCATGGCTAATGGCTTTCCATCCTTTTTCCCTCTTCCAATTAAAAAATAGTAGATCAGGTAAAATATTAATGCCCAAACAAGACTTCCCAACAAACCATGTGTAAAGGGCATAAACTCCAGGTTGTAATTATTTACAGCCGAAAAGTTATCTTCCAGTTTAAGTCGCTCTACACCCAATACCACAAGTGGAAAAAATAAAATATCTACAAATTGGGTGGCTATAAAAAGCATACCAAGCGATGCCATATTTTCCTTTCCTTTTAAGGCAAAAGCGGCGGCATAATGTCCTGTAAACATATCTTTTCAGGAATTAAAATTATGAGCCATATCAACTGCTGATCGCACCAACTTCCAATCAATTTCACCTAAAAGAGCACATTCGGCTCCTAAAATAAAACCTTCCGGAGCATTTTTAAGTACAGGTGCAAGTTCCGCTTTCATTCTTTCATCACTTTTCCCCGAAATAGCACCCTTTTTCTCTAAACCACCCAAAACAGGCCGTTTAAACAAATCATAAACATATTTCGGATCGATTGTTTTATCGCCCAATTGCATACTGCAATTTACAATTTGACCCGGATAATCTACAAAAGGTAAATAATCGTCATATCCGCTCACGTAATCGCAAATATGCAACACATTTACATGGCACGATTCGTTTATCACATTCATTACCTGCAAATCGTAAGGTTTTACGTAACTGGTAAAAATCGATTTATCTGCAAAACGGGAAGCTTCGCCTCCTTGTGTTGAAGTCAGAAAACCATCAACTCCGGCCTTAATACATTCTTTGGCAAATAAAAGCGTACTTTCGGCAATTATTTCCATTCCTTTTTTTACACTTTCCGGATCTTCTTTCATGTGCTCTGTGAGCAAATCCCCACCCGCAGTATGTCCGGCACTCATAAATGGCGAATACAAAGTGGCAATTACAGGTGCCAGATTTTTACCTTTTTTTACTAATTCTTTTACGATATAAAGTTGTTTTTCGTAAAATTCTTTACCGTAAAGTGGCATATCCTTCCAATCCTCTGGTCTCTTAATTTGCTCCAAATGAGGGAACTCCGCCTCGTACTGAATTTTGATAAAATCCATGTCAATGGCTTTAAAATACTCCAGATGCCGGTCGACTGCCGCATCGTTAAATTTATATTTCTCACCAAAATGAACAAAAAATCCGGATGGTATGTATCCGTTATTTTTACCGTTTTCTATTAGCGAAAGAATGGCGTCTCTTTTATTTACAGCTGTTTTTTGTTTACATGAAGCAAGTGAAAAAGTCGAAATACCACCCAATGACATAGCTGAGATAATTCCTAAAGATTTCACAAAATCACGTCTTTGAATATTCTTAGTTAACATTTTTATGTTGAGGTTGAAATAACAATAATTCAATTTACATGTTCAATTTATAAAAATATAAATAACATTAAAAATAGGCTAATGATAACTTTTGGCAAAATTTAGTCATGTCGTGAAAGACTTATCATTTTAGGTTTAATTTTGTTCAACAATAAATCAAAAGGAACAATTTGGGTAGTTTTATACATATTCAACAATTTGGTAGGCGTACGGAAGTATTTACCGATCTCACTTCGACATATTTGAATATGGGACTTTCCTTATTGAGCAACGGGCAGCGGCATTTGCAATTTGGAAAAAAGGTTTTGATTCAAAATTCCGGTCAATTAACAACGCTAGGAAATATATATGCCTGTCCTGAATTAACTTTTAAATTCAGTCCGGCATCGTTATCCGGAGAGTTTGCAATGGTGGCCATGCAAAACGATATGCTTCAAACCCATTTAACACGTGATGCATTTGGTACCCGAAGCTTATATTATTATTTCGAAAATAATTTACTTCTCGCCTCTTCGGAAATCAATTTAATTTTGGCGGCTTTACCCGTTAAACCACAACCATCTTTAGAGAAAATAAATGAATATTTCCGTCTTGACTCAGATGATGATGAAATTGGAATACATACCTTTTTTCAAAAAATTTTTCGTGTTTTGCCTGGCCAGATTTGTTCATTCGGAAAGGATGGATTAGAAATAAACTATTTTTGGAATCCAGACATTAGGTTTACCGAATCCACAAATAACCTTATAAATTACGCCCGAAATACAATTATAAAAAATGTAAAATCTCGTGTTAACAGGGATAGCAAAATAGCTGCCCATTTAAGTGGTGGGTTGGATTCTTCATCTGTGGTTTGCATATTAGACCAATTTGCAGGCCAGAAGGCGAATTGCATTTATTTTGACTCCGGTCTTTCTTCAGGAAATGAAATAGCCTATGCAAAACTGGTGAGCCAAAGTAAAACCGGCAACCTGACCAAAGTACATTCAGAAAACCATCAAGATGTCTTACAACAAATTATTTCAATTTCAGCATGCCCAGACCCTATGGTAGTACCTTCTTTGATTTTTTGGCCTATCTACGAACAAATGATAAAAGCCAAAAAAAATATTCTGTTTTCAGGACAAGGAGGTGATAGTATAATGGGGTTTGGTGCAGAATACCTGGATAATTTATGGAATGAGAGAAAAACAAAAGAAAGTATTGAGGCCCTAAAATATATTTACGAAAACCGAAATAAAAAGTCTGTTTCATTTAATCAATTTTGTTTGGATTTTTTATTTCAAAAATTAAAATCAGGCTATTATTGGCGAGTTACAACTACGATGATAAATTCCGGAAACCTGATTTTTGAATTTCCTTTTTGGCTATTAAAAAAAATAAAGCGGAAGCAAAAAGGACCAGGAAAAGCACCTTTATTTATTAGAGCTTATAAATATCTTCAATTTCAAAAGAACCCTAATTTTCCCGAAATCAAAGGTGGAAAAAATTTGGAGAATTTTGTAAAAAACAACAGGCTCGCATTACCAATACAAGCAATGGAAAATCTGAATGCACTCGATAATCATTTTGAAGTAAGAACAACCTATCCATTTTTATCCAAAGAACTTTTAGAAATAAATGCCAGCATTCCGGTTGAAGTAAATTTTGCAAATGGAAATTATCGAGGAATCTTAAGGCAAGTAATGAAAAATATTTTACCCGAAGAAATAAGATTAAGGACTGACAAAGCCAATTTTGCAGATTATGCATACCAAACGACCGTTCAATTAATTCAAGAGTCTGATTTTAAATCAGATGAAAATCATCAGGTTTGGCAATACATAGACAAAAAAAGCTTTAAGTATGCCTTGCAAGTTTTAGAAAATCCTAATTTTACCATTCAACAAAAGTCTGACTATACCCATTTATGTTACCGAACACTAAATCTTGCCATTTGGCTCGATATATATTACTCTTAGCCATTGGATTTTTTGCTTGTAATAAAGAAAATGTAAGGTTAGAGGAAAATTTCTATCCAATAAAAACCGGCAATTCAATTACCTATAAAATTGAAGAAACCACCTATTCAGTAACAGAAAAGCCAGTAAGTAAATATTATTTCCTAAAAGAAACAATTGGTTCAGAAATAGACACTGTTAATCATATTTTCACTTTAGAAAGGTATTTAAGCAATAATTTCGATGGGATATACAGACTGGATTCTGTCTGGCAAATTCAGGCCAAACCTGATAAAATTATCCGGTATGAGAATAATAATTCATTTATTAAACTGATAATTCCGGTTGATGTTAACTCGGAATGGCATCCAAATTCTAAATCTGAAGAATTGTCAAAAATAACTAAGAAATATATAAGCGAAGAAAATCTTTTTCTCGATATACACTTAAAGAATGATTCCTCACTAATTGCAGTTAACCGAAATCTGGAAACCTATCAGAATAATTTGGGTCTGGTCTATAAATTACAAGAAAATCTGGCTAATTGTCAGGAAAGTTCAGACTGTATCGGGAAAGGAATCATAAGCTATGGCAGCCGAAAAAAAATGACTGTTTATAAAACCAATATTTAAGGTTTAGCTACTTTCCAAACCAATTCTTCCTCTTTTTGGTCAATCCAAAATATAGTTAGTTTTACAAAATAAGTACCACCCGAAAATCGATTTAGATCCAGATATTCGCTATTGCTACCAACAGTACTAAGCAGGTTTTTACTATATAAAAGATTTCCATTTTCTGTAAAAACGCCTAAAGTAGCATAATCCGGATTAACAGGTGACACAATCTCATATCGTAATTGTGTAAAATCCAAAGCCGGATTAGGAAAAACAACCCCCGTGGTACCCACGTATTTTTCTGCTACAATGAAAATTACTTCGTAAGGATTACCGGAGTTATTACCTGAGGCATCTTTTCCTTGTACTTGTAATCGATATTCTCCCGGGTTTAAATTGATGTTTAGCCGCCCCTTTAGTTCATTACTATTCAATTGCTCCAAATTATAATCAGATGAATTAATCGGAAGCAACTGGCAGGTTTCACATTTACTTAATAAAAGTTGAAAGACAGATGAGTCTTTAGAAATGGGGTTTTCGTCTTTAAGGATAAAACTTATGTTGGTATTTCCAGGAACATAATCCTCATTCTCAATTATTTTATCGTTAAAATATACCAGCAAAGTTGGATTCACTTTATCGGGTTGAGCATTTAAAGGATAAACATTCCCTGATGCCGCCAAATTCCAATCGATGTCGAGTGCTGAACTATTATTTTCATAATTATATTCTTCAATGGCTTTGTTTCCATTTAATTCAACATTAATATTTACAGTATTGGTTGATTTCGTAATTGTAAAATAAGCGGTGTCTATTTTAAATCGCGGTATATAACTTAATAATTGCACCTTTTCAGTATTTGCCTCCCTTATGGTGACTTTTATCTGTGACTCCAATCCTTCAATAACTTTACCATTGTTTTTGATATAAACTACACCCTCCAGATTTTGTGCCTCTTTTATTGTTTGTGAAGGAATTTTTGAACGAATAAATAATTCATTTTTACCAATCACATAATCCGGTTTTTCAGTTGGAAATATTTTTAATGCCGGGTCTCCCTGTAATATGATCTGATGCATATTAGCTTTTACATACGGATTAGCTGCAAAATCAGACATTCCCAGATTAATCTGCTGGTGAATTTGACCCAGACTCAAACCCGTAGTTGAGGGGTCCACAAAAAGCTTATTGTAAAATTGATTCAGAAATAATTGAGTAGGAAATAAATAGCTCCAAAAAGAATTAGCAAATACAGCAATTGCTCCCTTATCAGGCGTAATTAACCAATCTGTTGATAAGGGTTCGTATTTATAAAAGGCATTACCTACCCCGCACCCATTAAAAAACATTATCGGGTATTTCCCTTTATTGGCAAATGCTTCGTTTCCTTTTGAGCAATACCCAATATTTAAATCTATTTCAGTTGCAGATCCATGTCCCACAAAAGTAATTAAACCCAAACCAGCATTTAATTCTTTTGAAATGTCGATCGGCTCTACCTCTTCATCAGTAAGTTTCCTTCGACTGGTAATTTCTACTTGCAAATCACTTTCCCGAGCAATTGGCGATAAGTTCTGAAGTATAGTTCCCAGTGTTTGAATTTCCAAAACATCCTGACCTCCACTCAAGTGAAGTGCTTTCCTTTTCCAATCGGAGGCTATATTTTGCGACTCCATTTCTTTTACTTTAGCCAGATAATTAAGTATTTGCTGATTTTGAGTAACACTTAATCGCCCTGTCCATGCAGCTTGCACATTTTGATTAAATCCTTGAATACCCGCTGATAAAAGTACATCGGATGCCGGATATCCAAAAGTCGGTACTAAATCATTATTTTGTTGACTTTTAAGTTCATCCGGAAAACTGATTCCTCTTCCTAATAAAAATAAATATTTCGACCTATTATCCGAAAGCATATAGTCCATAAAATGAGTAATAGCTATCGGATTTCTTTCTCCAAACCCAAAATAGTCGTAAATATCTTCTGTATAGAAAACTCCTGTTTTGAACCCTCCTCCGGCAATTGATTTCCGATATGACGCATAAGATTCAGCCCCTGACTTCAAACCTTTTGAACTGATAATAATATAATTGTAGTCATTTGAATTGTACTCAGTAAAACTTAAAGTTGTGATCTTAAGTGGTTTTTTAATACCTGAAATACGGGCAATATGGCCTAAATTCCTATAAGAACCAGTCGCTGTATTCAGCACAATTTGCTTAGGTTTATTTGAATCAGTTACATCATAAAACAAATCTGTGGGATACACCTTTACCAATTGTTGTGCTGTCGAAATCCCATCGGTATAATAATTTGAAATCTTCGAAGTTATTTTTTGTGGATACCTCAATCTAAACCAAGTAAGTGAAAACCAATCATATTCGGCAGATTTAATTCCAGTAAATTTTAATTCTATTATATTACCAAGAACTTTTGATGCCTCCAGATGAATCGTTTTTACACTGAAACCGAATGGATCTATTATTAAAGTATCTGACTGCTGTACGCCATCAATACTATAAATTACTTTATGCGACCCCCATGATCTTCCTTGTATCTGAAAACTTAGGTCAGGCTGTAGCCCATCAATTACAAGTCCATCATTTATTTTTAAATAATAACTTGCCGATGTATCCATGCTTACAATATTTCCAGTCCACCCTTCGCCGAATTCAAAATAGCTTTGTTGCAAATTTGGTAATAAGCCAATACTATTATTAAAAGAATACTGGGTGTTAAATACTGTAACTTCATCTGCATAATGATAATTAACA
>JAHEBN010000119.1 GCA_024645245.1 Jiulongibacter sp.
GGGCTAGCTGAAGATAAGTTTGCTGTCAAACTAATTTTTGGAACCATAACACCGCTATTTGTTGAAACGGCAGAAATGTTTGGCTGATTGTTGCCTGGCGTAATGATTGTCGACTGACTAAATCCAAATTTGGTTAAAAGTAAAAGAATTAAGTATAATATATTGATTCTCATGACATAACGCAGTTAAAATGAAATCGTAAGTTAGTACAAAAAAAATATTTTATGAATTTTTTAATGGAAATAAATTTGTAATTATTAATCGAATATATAACTGATCATCAGGCATTTGCCCGTTTTTAAACAATCTTAAATTGCTTAACCCTAACGAGTCCGGATCGCTGACCGGAACAAGCCAATCACAACATCGCTTGGTAAATGATCAGATTGAATATGTTGTCCTAAATATCTGAATGGCAACGGGGGTCGCCATCGACAACGAAAGCAAATCACAACCTCTTACCTATTGTTAATTCCACCTTTGCCGTTGTCATAAATATCTGAATGTCAATCCGGATCGCCGGCAGGAACAAGCAAATCACAACTGGGTTTAATTAGCAAATCACTTCAGTTTCAATTTACCTAAAGTTTTTATAAATAATTCAACTCCAGGCTATTTTTTCAGGAGGAAAGTATTCATTCGCTTTCAAATACAAGCAGTTTGCTATATGGATCGCCACTTAAACCCAGTACTTGTGCAAAAGCAGGTTCTGTTTTTATCCCGAGGCGTTTTAGATCAATTATTTTTTGCCGGAAAACCTCATCCCGCTCAGCAAGTATTTTATACTCGATTAGCATATGTCGGTAGGCGTTTTGTTGCCGGGTCGGTATATTTTGTCCAAAAATTTCTATTTCAAAATCCCCAATCCTGAAATTTGTTTTCACCGCTTTTAGCTCTGGTCCGTTTGATTTCCGGATGACAAAATTTTCGAATTTACTAAAAGAAAACTTTAGCTGTTTCGCAAAGTCAAGCTGATTTTGATAGTAACAAATGATATCAAGGTCGCTATTTTCTATATCGATATTAATCGGAATGGTACCTACCAGTATGGGGTCGTAAGACTGTAGGCAAGTCATAATCTTATTTTCAGTTAATACGGTATATGCTTGCCTATGTCTGGCGTTTCCAATTTTTAAATAATCCAGCTTCGTAAAATCTATATTTCTATCTTTTTGATCAGGCATTAATCTTCTGTTTACAGACTTAGCATTCCAGTTTTACCGGGCTTTTGCTGGTGTACGTTTCAATATAACAAAAGTTTTGAGGAAGGCAATTGTTATTGATTATTTCACTTGGAGGACAATTGTGTAATAGATACAGAAGATTGAAAATAAAAAAGTATCAACAGACCTGGCGGATAAGGGTAATACTTTCAAATTATTTTATTAACCAAAAATTAGAAATCAACGATAATTACAACTTTTTGGTTATGGGAGTTATGCAGGCAAGATTTTTATATAAATATATGTATATCAACCTAATAACTCACCTAAAAAGCCGCTTTAACCCAACTGAACCATTTATTTCTCCTTAAAATATTTCAAAAATGTATTCTAATTCATAAAAATAAACCTTTGTAAAACCGCAAAATAGATTTTGTTTTTTACCTTTTTTGTTTTAAAAAGGCCGACGCTCAATTGGCCAGTTATTCACCCGCTCAAACAGCAAATATATCTTTCAAAACTATCCAACAAGATTCCGCCAAAGTATTGGCTTCTGATACGCCTTTGGTAATGAACCAAAACAATTCAAAAATAAGAAAAGACAGGCCTGAAATGCAGAAAGTTAAACTAGCAAGTGATGATCCTCTAATTTATGAATCAAATAGCCTGAAAAAGCAATAATTTTGGAATATTAAACGCACAATCAAATATGAGAAGGATTGGGCATAATAGGGAAAATTGACAGCCGAATTTAGTATACCCCAAAACATAATTAAAATGGGGTGTCTGCAATTACTTCCTGTTGTTGTTTTTAAATTTCAATTTTTCAATCAATTCATTTCAGGAAATTAAAGTTGAGTGCTTAAAATGCTCATTTATTCTTTATTACCTTTCTCATTGAATATTTATTCTGGTTTAATTTCTTTTGAAAATCGGCCAAAAAGTATTTGAAAAGTTAAAGGGGCCAAAAATAATAGTTTAATCCATTTTGAAAGGAAAAATGTTAGCGGGATAATTATGCAATAAATTACAATTGGAATTAATATTCGGAGGCACATCTTTATATATATTTTCCTGGTAATGTGATCTTTAGTAAATTGAGATTTGTAGGCATGCATTAGCATAAACAGATGACAAAGCGTAACAGCTAAAAGATTTAAACAATAAAACAAGGCACTTAATGGATCATTTCCGTATTTAATTAAAAAGCGGGAGGAAAATGGAATTATGCATATAAACATCAATGAAATTATATTTAACCAACTGCTTTTTCTGTCTGTTTTAATAATAAGTTGGTGATGGTAATGCGTGTCAATCCAAAAGGCTCCGAGAATTATAAAACTCAAAAAATAAGTGAATAGCGTTGGGAGAATGTTATTAAAAACAGAGCTAATTAATTCAGAATGATTTAATCCCGGAGTAATTTCTATGTCTAAAACAAGAATTGTCATGGCCACAGCAAAAGTTGCGTCTGTCAATGCTTGTATTCTTCTGGTGTCGAGATCAATAGTGTCCATAATTGCTTTGTTCAAATTTCCTGAATCTAATAATTTACCTATTTAATATGGTTAAACCTAACCTTGTTAATTCTAGCTGAAAATGTGCATTTACAGGTAAGTTTTGGTGGAAGAGAAGATAACTAAAAGAGGTGAGTAGATGCTTAGAAAATAGGATTCTCAAACTTTAGCAAAGCCAATAACTCAAAACTATTGCCACAATCAAATTTACACAAACCCACAATTGGCACCAGCTTCAAAGGCAAAGAAAATGGTATCGATTGATCAATGACCCAAAAGGCGTTGGTACGATGAACAATATGAAGCAGCTAATAATGGGAGGAACAAGGTATAGAGAAATGCCCAAAAGAAGATTATAAAAAAGAGTTAGGCTTGTGAAGATAAATTGGGAGCCCAATTCAGGGTTCTTTTAAGGCGTCCTGATTTTGGTAGCAAACCTGCAGTTTCCTGAATCTATTAGAAATGGTATGAAAAAATGTTAAGATTGAAAACCTATGTTATGACAAAAGCAGGTATTAAAAAACCTTTAATACATTGTCAAAATAACTTAGAATCAGAAAAAGTACTTTATCTGGTATAAAAATGAGATTTAAAGTAGGATAAAAAACCTGAAAAACATTAATGGCATAAAAATCAGAAACTTTAGGCCTTTCCATTTCTATCAAAAGCGAGAATAAGTACCAATCACACTTGTATTTTTTTTTGATTCTCTATTTTTACCAAAATTTTCAGCTTTGAATTGAGTGTTTTAAATTACGGCTATTCAGCATGGCGAAGTGGCTTAATTTTTACCACAAGTTCAATAGAATTCTTAAAATTTAATCTTCTATAAATATTACATTTCATATCATTCGGATTCCGCTTTAATTAGCACCATGTTTATTGTTCAGTCTTTTAATGCGAGTCCGGCTTTGTTTAGTTCTCTTTTTGATAAAGGTATTATCGTTTTCCGATTCCGTGTAATTCTAAAATTTCTTTTTCCGAAAACCCAGCAAGTTGTTGGATTGTCCTGATGTCTGCATTTTCTAATGCTCGTCGGGCGGGAGCATAAAGCAAAGAAAGGAAACTTTCGGTGGGTCTTTTGGCTTCTTCACATGTCGGACAAA
Source organism: Jiulongibacter sp. (assembly GCA_024645245.1). Taxonomy (GTDB): domain Bacteria; phylum Bacteroidota; class Bacteroidia; order Cytophagales; family Spirosomataceae; genus JAHEBN01. The sequence goes on from JAHEBN010000119.1 coordinate 3,787, forward strand.
CGGGACAGTCACTACTTTTGTAGTAATTATGTCCGTTAATACAAGTCCTTAAAGTTTTTTTTGTCGCCATATTAACTTTGTCAATCTATGTCAGGGTATCGGTTTACAAATATCGCTTAGGGATTCCAGCTTGGCGATGTGGGGTAATTCGTAGCACTAACTTTTAGCCTTTCACAAATGTGTATAAAAAGGATTAACGTTAAATTAAGTACTTCAGCCCCTATTACATCAAGCCGCTATCATTGCACCATTGGGGTCAAGAGTTTACCGTCTGATTGTGCTTCGGTTTTGTTGCATTACCGCTAACTTTAAGTATAAAAACAATTTTAATGCTTTTTAAACCGTGTTTTAGCAGATAAATTCAATCTATTATTTGAGCTTGTTTAATCAACTCTTTTTTTAATTGCTCGTATTCCAGATTTTGAACATCTTTTTCTTCTTCAATTGCCAGGCATGCTATGATAGCTGAACTCTGACCAAGAATCATGAATACGGGCTCCATACGAATAGATCCAAATGCGATGTGTGTGGAACTGAGGCATACCGGCACAATCAAATTATTGCATTCTTCTTTTTTGGGCACAATAGAACGATAACTTATTGGAAATGGAGATTTGACGTGTGCTTCCACATTTCCCTCATTGGATACATATCCCTTAGAATTTACATAACGCTTTACATGATGGGAATCCATACCGTAGGCAGCCATACCAATCGGGTCTTTTACTATTTCAATTCCTTCACAGTTTTTTTGGGTCATCACATAATCGCTGGTCATACGGCGAGCTTCTCGTATGTACAATTGTTGCTGCCATCCATCTTCACGTTCGTATTCATCTTTACATGTTCCCCATTGGGAGACCTTATCCCGTACTTCTTTAGGTATACGTGGATGATAGGCCAGTGTCCACATTAATCCTTGTTGATACTGACGATGGCGTTCAACAATTTTTTCTCGTTCTTCATAGGAGGCTTCTGGATAGTCCCAATTTTGTCCGATAAAATCGCTTGAAAACCCTTTTTGGTTGTTGGTATCCGTTTTGCGGTTGGGCATGTCAGAATTGATCCAGGGAATCAGAGGATCGCCATAGGTATACATTTTATCAATTGGTCCCTCAACTGCTTCATAATTACGGAACAGGAGTTCATAATCCAATTCCTTATAATTTTCTGGTTTCTTAAAAGGTATTCGGTTTTCGGGATGATCTGTCAGTGTCATTCTGAAGCAATATGCTTGTATTCCTTTATCACCTTGTCCGTCTTTTCCTGGGCCGCCATCTGTTATAAAAGGCAGAAGTCCGCTTAAAGAATCACCCTTTATGATATAAGGGTCCACACCCTCGATAAAGTTATGGTATACACCGTTTTTCGAAACTGTCCCGCGAAGCGATAGTGCTGTGTTGTTGGCTTGAATGCCATTTAAGGATTCTCCATATTGAGAATTGGCTTCCCTACCCACTGTATAAGAAACTCCTGCAGCTGCCATAAGATCGCCCTCGTATGTGGCGTCAATAAAAACTTTTCCATAATAGATTTCACTTGATTCCATGGAAATGGAATAAATGGTGTTGGAAACTTTCGATACACCTGTTGCCCTGTTTAGTTTCTGGTTATAGACTATCCTTATATTGAGATTTTCCAACATATCCTTATAGACTTTCACAGCGGCCATGGGCTCGAATGTCCACATGGCATCTTCTTCCTTTCCAGAACGTGTTTGCCCACCGTCTCTATATTCTGAGCTCTGTTGCCAAACCCAATTTGCCGGATTCTTGTAATACATTTTAATATTTCTGTAAAACTCACGGGAAATACCTCCAATCACCTGTTTATTACCGATATCGGTCTGCCCAAGGCCACCCGTTGTTAGCCCACCCAAACGATTGCCTGGTTCAATAAGTAGTACAGATTTTCCAAATCTTGCAGTTTGTATGGCAGCAGTTATACCTGCTGAAGTACCTCCATAAATAACAACATCTGCACTATTCAACTCTTTGTTGCTTTGACCAAGGCCGGTCAAAGAAGCCGTTATTGTAATTATCAATAGTAAAGCTTGAGCTATTTTCATTTGATTAAATGCTATTAGGTTATTTGCTAACGTCTCGCCGATAGCAAATCGTCCGACGGAGGAGGATGTGGGTTATCGGATGTTAGTAACATACTTTATAATGGTTAAAGTTCAATATAGATTGCTATTAAAGTCTATATGAGTCAACTAGTTTAACCCACCAATCACATTCATGAATTGAAGGAAAAATAATTGCGATAAGCGAAAACCACATAAACAATATTAGATATGGTAAATATTGCTTTTTGTTGAAAAAGTCAATCAATATTAAAATGAAGATTAACCCAATACTTATAGTATAAGTAATAGTTGTGTTTAACGCTAGACTGACATCGAACAGTCTTATTAATCCCGGCACTAATGCAAAAAAAGCCGTTGATATCATATATCTGGAGTGAATGTGTATGTTCTTTCTATTTATATAAGCAAGTACTACAAATAATACAAAACCAAAAGATAAAGCGAAAGAACTAAAAGCAAATTGATATTCTTCATTGCTACCATCTTCATTAAAAGTCACTGTTAACATTTGGTTTATTATCAGTAGATTACCTAAAAACACCAATAATGCTATAAATAATGAAAACAATCCGACCAAACGATGGACCTTGATTTTACCCATACTGAACAATATTGGTTGAACAATCAATAGGATTAGCCACAATATTGCAGGAATTGCATGATAATGAAAAACTGATCCAATTTGAGTAAACGAATTGAAATAAGTTGGAGTAAACCCAACCACCACTACAAGAAATACTAGCACTAAGAAAAGCGGAATCCTTTTGTAGTAATTAGTTGTAGCATTCATATTGAGTTCGTTAAAGTTAATTGTTTTGTTTTAATTGTCTGTTGTAGCCAACGTTTGGTGTATGATTAGTGGCGTTTTTAAGCACCTAATTTAGCAAATAAAAACCCAATAGAAAATCCGCGAGGATTTTCGTAAGTAGGCGAGAACTAGCCATTAATTATACACGGTGTTGTGTTTAGTTATTTATCCATTTGACAACTTTTTCAATCAGTTCTAGTCTTTTGTCCGAAAATGAATGGTCAGTTTTCATTAAAATGTATTCCACATTTTCAATTTGTTCTATCCATTCTTTATTTCGGTTATTTTCATCTAAAACCAAAAGGCTTTTTTCGCTTAATTCGTTTTTAAAATTCAAAGGATTGTATGAAATTTGATTGTCAATTAGTTCTTTAATAAACTTTTCCGAGTCAACATTGAGCATAAATAATCCGTTTATATAATTTTTCGCCCAGTCCAAGGTTTCTTTAGATGCTGTATTTACATTAAAAGGTGAATAAATTGCTATTCTTTTGACCCTTTTGTCTTTTGCTCCACTTAAAAGAGCAATTCCGCCACCCAAACTGTGTCCAAAAAGAATATATGAATCTGTCTTAATTTTGTATTTATCAGAATTCTCTGAAGTAGAGAAAAAATCTATTACTTTTTTTACATCTTCGATGCAATTTGAATACATAAATTCTCCTTGACTTCCCCAAGCACCACGATAATTAAAATAGATTACATTTCTTCCGTCTCTTCTTAATTCTTGAGCCAAATCAAGATTTCTTTCATTTCCTGGAAGTCCGTGAAGAAGAAGAATTGTTTCTTTTTTTTCTTTTCCAGCGGCAAACATTCCGAAAGCCGCAATCGAATCATTTCCGATTGTTATTGTAATTTCTTCACTGGTAGCTGGATAACTTATGCTGCTATTTTGAGCATTTAAATTATAGCCAAATAGCAGTAAAATAATTAAATATGTTATTGATTTATTTTTCATTTAGTTCGGTTTTCTAATTAAACACAACATTCAAGTATTCCCGAGCTATTGCGGGTGTGCCTTTTGGTTTAAATTTAGATAAAGTTTTTATACCCGCAATGGGTTGGGAATAAATCCGTTGGACGAAGCGGCTTTGAGGCTTATTGGGGTATCTTGGCTTGGGTTTCGGTTTTAGATTATTCTTTTTATTTGAATTATGGGGAATTCACTTGGTTTTAGGTTTTTTACTGTGTTTGAATTCCGGAATTCAAAAGCTTTTTCTAGGTGATTTTAATTCAATTTATTTTCTAATTTTACTTCTCTTTAACACCTGTTTTTTTTTCTTCAGATTTTACACTTTTTACCCAAAGAACTCTCATCCTCCTATTTTATGGGTGGTGATTTTTAGTCAATAATTTAAAATTCAGCTGTCTTGGAGGTGGTTTTCCAGTTTGCCAAGTCAGTAAGGTTTGTATGGTATTTTTACCACAACAAGGGCATATTTTTGGATTATAACTGCTTTTTTCTTTGGCTATTATTAGAGCCGCTGCTCGACTAAATTTTGGTCTTATTTTGTGTGTGAGCTGTAAACACAGCTTGTCCATGATACCAGTTGATGCCCCTGAGTGCAGTCCAAAGTGCCGTATCTTAGTGAATCCATCCGGCAAGATATGCTGACTAAACCTACGGATAAATTCTTCATTAGTAAGCAGCATCAGTTTTTGTTTTGCTCCATCTTTGTAGTCTTTGTAATTAAAACTTGTATGGTTTTCGTTTACAATTTTTAGCCTATGATTGCTAATGGCTACCTTATGGGTATACCTTCCCAAGTATTCAATAACTTGTTTGGCACCTGCAAAAGGTCTTTTGGCATAGATGACCCATTCTTTATTAAAGAGTTCATTTAAGAATCGTGAATCTTGTTTGGGAATCCTGCCATTTTTACTGAGCTTTCTCAGGGCTGCCATAAACTTAGCTTTGTAAACTTTTTTGAGGGCGTCCATTGGAAAAAGAAAGCCCTTTCTTCCGTTGGCTTTGTTTCCTTTTAGCTTTTTCCATTTACCATTGTAATCCATACCTCCGGCAGGCACTATGCAATGAATATGTGGGTGAAGGCTTAGGTTTTGCCCCCAAGTGTGAAGCACGGCAGTCATTCCCATTTTGATTGCATATTGCTCATTGGCTGCAAAGCCCTTGAGGGTAGCCCAAGCTACCTTAAATAGGGTGTCATACATTTGTTTTGGATAAAGCAGACATAGACTATTGAGCTCATGTGGTATGGTAAAAACCACATGGAAATAGCTTACCGGCAAAGTACGATGTTGCATGGCCATCAGCCAGACTTCTTTCTGTATCTGCTGACATTTCGGACAGTGCCGGTTGCGACAACTGTTATAAGATATCCCCACATATGAGCAGGCAATATCACTGCACTTATCGATATGACCGCCCAATTCGGCAGTACGGCATCGTGACAAAGCAAAAAGTGTTCGAGCGGAATTTCCAAGCTGCTGACTGATGTATGGTTTGGTATGATTGATTACATCAGCAAGCTCAAAGTCTGGCTTCATGGTCGGTAAAGTGAATCCAGCGGCGATACTACTTTTCCATAGTAAGCATTTACCAGACGCGTATAGATCATGGTGGTCTGAATACTACTGTGGCCCATCAATTGCTGTATTTTTACGATGTTAGTTCCGTTTTCCAAGAGGTGAGTAGCAAAGCTATGTCGTAGGGTATGCACACAGGCACCAGGCTTTTGAATATTGGCATTTTTAAGGGCTTTACTAAGGATTTCTTGTACACTTCTAACAGAATACGGATACTTTTTGCCCGCTATTCCATAAAATAGAAAGCCTGTTGGTTTATAAGCACTGAGGTATTTCAATAGACCTTTTTTCATCAATTCGGCTAGTGGAAGGCAGCGATCTTTGTTTCCTTTCCCCTGCCTGATGGTAATAGTCAAGCGGTCAAAATCGATATCGTTTATCCGAATTTTGCAGACTTCACTAACTCTTAAACCAGCAGAATAAGTTAGTGTTAAAATTGCCCTGTGTTTAAGGTTTTTAGTCACAAAGAATATTTTCTTGCAATCTTCTCTTGAAAAAACCTGGGGTAAAGAACTCTTCTGAACTACAGAGGGAAAAACCAAATGGCTCTGCCTGCGAAGTATCTTTTTGAAGTAAAATCGAATACTAAAAACACAGAGCTTGAGTAAAGTTTTTGAGGGGCCTGAGGAGTTTATGTTAAGGTCTGCAAGGTAAATATCAAACTCATATTGACTTATGTTTTCAGGGGTTTTACCATAACAAAGCGATATTCGCCCTAAAGCCGAAATATAGTTTTTAAATGTATTAGTAGAGAGTTGATTGACCTGAATCGCTAATTGAAAGCGTTTTTCTAATTCGGCAAATCCGGGAACTAAATCAATAGCCCGATTGTGAAAATCATTTTTTTTAGCATTATTGTATTTGTTTTAGAATCAATCAAATACAATTATTATTCCAGTTCAAAAAGCTACCCCGATGAGCATCAGAGGCGTTTTGTTCAACATTAGGCTTTATGCCAGAATACTTTTGAGTTGCGTATAGACAGCCATTTCGCAGTATATACGACATTCCAAACCGCATAAACGATACAATATCGAAATAAAATCTGTATTCCTAAATACCTGCGATTTTATGAAGTGTTTTCTTCCGGCTTATATTTTTCAAACATCACACTTCTAATGAAAACTAGTAGAAGTGTTTCAAATTATCCGGAGCAAGCTGATATTGTGCAGCTTATATTTAAGGAGCATTTTCCTATTCATTCTTAATGCTAAATCAAATTGTAGAATTGGACATTCATTATGCCCTACGATTTTCTAAAAATTCCATTTTGGAAACTGGTATATTTTAATAAAAAACAGAATTAACATTTCCTTTAATTTTGCAGATAGGACACCCTGATTTATATATACCGTAAGTTTTTTAGCAAAAGGTATATCTATCTTACAATAAGCATATTACAAAAATTAATTTCCAAGAAAATAAATACCAAATGCAAAAATAAATCCAATTTTTACCGTTTAATCAAGAAAAATAAACCTAATTTTGAGTGCAACCAAAACATGTTTTCCTTAAAACAAACATGAAAAAAAGCTACGCCATAATGGTGGCATTGTTCGTTTTTACTGCCTTTACTCAAACTCAGGCTCAGCTTGCCGAACCCTGCGGCACCGATCGTGTTCACCAGGAATTGTTGAAATCTTCGCCGGCTTACAAAGAAAATTTCCTGAGAAATCAGCAACAGATTAAAACTTTTATCGCCAACCAGAAAAAGGTAAGGCAAATAAATGCGGAAACTACTTATACCATACCCTTGGTTGTGCATGTGCTTGAGCCATCTATAAGCAGTAGTATCATGACCGATGCTCAGATAAATACGATGATTGCTGAACTCAACACCCAACTCGGTGCCGGTACAGGCTATGGAGAAAGTCAGGATATTAACGTGGAATTTGCTTTGGCAAAAAGGGATCCGAATTGCAATGCCACTACCGGTATCAATCGCATAAACATGAGCGGTAACGATGCATATGTAAATTACGGTGTAAAGAGATTGGGTGCCAATGGCTTAACGGATGTAGCAGCCAAGGCCACATCTAACTGGGGAAATATAGATTATTATAACTTGTGGATTGTAAACAAAATAGATGGTAAAGTCACCAATGGTGTGGTGGGTTATGCGTATTTCCCGGGGGCAGGGCCTGATGTAGACGGTGCACTCATGATTGCAGACAGACTTAGAGATTCACCAAGCGTATTGTTGGTACATGAGCTGGGACATGCTTTTGGAGTTTATCATACTTTTGAAGGATACTCCGGCTCCGATCCGAATTATAATTGCCCTCCCAATGCGAATCCCGCAACAGATGGCGATGAATGTGCCGATACCGACCCGATGAAATATCCGCTTGTGGGCGGTAGCTACATTAGTTTTAACTGCACCACCGGATACTATAGCAATAACCCATGCACGGGTAATATTTACGGAGATTTGTATAGAAATATCATGAACTATGTGCCTGATAAGTGTGCCGTACTCTTTACGGCTGATCAAAAGGCAAGGTTTCGTGCAGGCCTCATTACTGGCAGGCCGGGATTGATAAGTTCACAGGCACTTGTTCCCTCTGCAAGTACGGGAATTGCCAATGCATGTATACCTGCAGCCGCTAATGGTCAGGGCTATTTCTATGGCATTACGGACTTCAATTTTAATAATGAGTTATGGGTAAATTCAGGTGTTACTGCACAGGATCTCACTTTTTATAACGATCATAGCTGTAATCAGAAAATGGTGGTAAATGCCGGTTCCACGTATCCAATTACGGTTAAAACGTATAATTCTTTGAAAGTAAAAGCCTTTATTGATTACAATAATGATGGTGATTTTAATGACAACGGCGAAGAGGTAACAAGCGGTGTTGCCAGTGGCAGTGGACAACCCAAAGCTTACACATTCAACCTTACTCCACCGGTAAATGGTATCACTTTCAATAAGGAGCTACGTTTACGCGTGGTAGCAGATCCTTCTTCTGCTTTAAGTGCTTGTAGCTTACCTGGAAATACGAATGGATCGGGCCAGGCCGAAGATTACAGCATTAAAATTATTTCCACTTGTACTCCACCTGCCGCACCAACAGTTGCAGATATTACTATTGAAAATGGGGAAACCGGCACCTTAACGGCAAGCGGCTGTGCCGGAACCGTGAACTGGTTCGAAGCTGGTACCGGTGGTTCAGCAATTTATACCGGTAATCCTTTTATCAGCCCTGTACTCAATTCTGATAAAACTTATTTCGCCACTTGCACTGTTACCTGTGAAAGTACAAACAGAGGCTCAGGAACAATTCATGTAAATGCCCCCTGTACTCCTCCCGGAGCACCAACTGTAAGTTCAATAAATATTTTTATTGGCGAAACAGGAACATTAAATGCCTCTGATTGTTCCGGTGGTACCATCAAATGGTATTCGGAAGCATCCTATGGTTCATCAATAGCCAGCGGTTCCAGCTTTACAAGTCCTGCACTTAATTCCACTATCTCTTATTTCGCTTCTTGTACCCAATCGGGCTGTGAAAGTACTACCAGAGGCGAAGGCCTAATAACCGTAAATTGCCAGAATCCTACTCCCCCTACGGTAAATTCCATTACCATAAACTCGGGTGAAACCGGAACTTTAACTGCAAGCGGGTGCTCCGGTGGAACCATCAAATGGTACGATGTAAGTATAGGCGGCACATCTCTGTCTACAGGAATTTCTTTTACCAGTCCTTCACTTTTATCCAATAAAACCTATTATGCCAGCTGTACAATAAACTGTGAAAGTACTGGCAGGGGTGCCGGTACCATTACCGTTGAAGCTAACTATTGTCAGCTTACCGGCCAGTATTGCGGCGATTTCGACGTAATTACCAATGTCTCAGTTAAATTATCCGGATCGGTACTTATTAATAATACAACTGCTTGTCCTTCAAATGGTTATAGTTTACATGACCACCATACGGTTATTTTAAGACAAGGAAGTACCTATGAAATATCTGTCTCAAAAAATACTAAATACCCGGATGGAATAAAGGTTTGGGCCGATTTTAATGGAAATAAAACATTTGAATCTTCTGAAATCATTCTCGGTGCAGCCGAAAATACAATTGCAACACAAAATAATAATTTTACCGTGCCTGCTAATGCATTTTTGGGGCAAATCAGAATACGCGTTAAGCTCGAATACAATACAGAACCTACCAATCCTTGCGTAGCTGAAGATACAGACCCTAGTGGACCTTTTGGTGAAACTGAAGACTATTTAGTAAGCCTTGGTGCTCCGGTTTGCTCACCACCCGCGGCTCCTACCGTAAATTCAGTAAGCATTAATGCTGGTGAAACGGGTACGCTTACCGCCACGGGTTGTTCAGAAGGTACGATAACCTGGTACGATGTAAACACAGGTGGAATAGCCCTCACTCCTACCGGCAGTACTTTTACCAGCCCGGTTCTCACTGAAGCCACAACGTATTACGCAAGCTGTACAATTAATTGCGAAAGCACTTCACGGGGCAGCGGTACGATTACCGTTTTTCCGCCGTGCATACTACCCGCGGCACCTACCGTAAATTCTGTAAGCATTAATTCAGGTGAGACAGGTACGCTTACAGCCACGGGTTGTTCAGAAGGTACGATAACCTGGTACGATGTAAACACAGGTGGAATAGCCCTCACTCCTACCGGCAGTACTTTTACCA
>JAHEBN010000007.1 GCA_024645245.1 Jiulongibacter sp.
CATTCGAAACAGACAAAATTTTCAAAACCGTGAGATTAACCGAGGTAGAGGCTGTACAACCATTGGAATTTGTGGCAATTACGGAATAAACTCCAGCCTGCTCAGGAATAATATTGTCAATCGAAATTGTAGGATCAACAGAAGAGAAACCATTTGGGCCCGACCACGAATAGGATTGTCCTCCTGTGGCTTGAAATTGTGCTGAGTTACCTTCTAAAACCTCAACAGGACCTGTAATTTCGGTTTTGATTTCGTCAATTCTGACTAAAATTGAATCGCTGTAATTGCTATTACTGCATTCATTGGAGGTACAAATTGCCTTAAAAGTATTATCAGATATTCCATTAAAAATAATTTGATTTTCACTTTCACCGGTATTCCATAAAAGGTTTCCTAACGTACAATTTCCGGTTAATGTCAGGTTTTCATCCCGACAAATCAGGTTCTTTTCTGAACTGATTTTTGGAGCACTTAAGGAATAAATAGTAATAGCTAGTGGGTTATTATTTACAAGTTTAGAATTGGAATTAATTACAGAAAGTGATACACTACCATCTTCTAAAGCTTCAGGAATGGTATATTTTCCCGTCACAGAGTCTATTTCTAATTTCACATCCAATCCGTTTTGACTGGCGTAAATTTCATATTCATTGCTACCGTTTTGATCTGTGTTTATTGAGAATTTTTCACCCACACAATAGGAACTTTTATCGGTGTTCGCATTAAATGAATGCACCAGGCCATATTCTCCTTCGCGTGAAAGATAATTGGTGTACAAGTCATATGTGGCATCGGCGGCTATGTCATCATTTTTGGTAGCAGAATAAAATATGATAACCCCTCCACTGGGATGCGATAATAAGCGATATACTCCATACCATTTAAAATCGGTCAACTTTTTTCCTTGTTCACCCCAAAGCATATTTCCATCTCCATCAAGATGTTGAATAGTTAAATCATATCCAATAGTTTTCGGAGTAAACCAAAGACTGTAACAACCACCGTTACCATCGGTTACAAACTTATTCGGAGAAAAATAATTTGTACCTTCCACTCCATTAAAAACCGGCTTTTCCCATATCGTATTTCCTTGATTATCAATCCGTGCGGCCATCATTCTCTTGGTGGTTGAATTAGGTTCAATCCATGCCACTATGGCTCCCCCATCACTATTGGCAGCGACTTGTATATCAAAGCCAGTTCCCGATCCAAAAACCGCTCCACCAGTTTTCCAGACATTGTTAAGGTCTCTATCCAGTTTTTGGGCTATAACTTTCTTTTGCCCACCCCCTTCTAAGGTACGACCTATTATCAGGTTGTCAGCTTTAGTATTTAAGTAATCAATTCTGGATGAGCCAGGAAATGGATTATTCAGAAATCTTTTTGATTCTATACTAATATTACCAGAATATTTTTCATTTAATTGAACCGTATAATCAAATGAAATATCTTTTTTCAATACAAATAACTTTTTCCCAAAAAAGTTTTCACTAGCTTCTGATGTAGGTGGTGAAATTTTGGACTTTTCTCCATTTGCCGTAAAAAGTAATTTATGGACTAAAACATTATCGGGTAAAAAAGTGTAATTGTATAATTCCATTCTATGAAAATAGACCTTATCTTCATTAGTAAATTTATTATAACTATTATAAGTCAGTACAAGGGAGGCATCAGCTTTATATCCCTCCAAAATGGCTTCGTTAACATCAATATTGTAAATTGGTTCTGAAATAATCTTCTTTCCAATTTCACCTAAATACTGTTTGCCCTCTTTATTAACAGCATTTAACCATATTTCCTTAATTCCCAAATCATTTGAGTTAATTGATTTATGCCAAATTACCGCTACATTATCGCCGTCATACAGTACAATAGATTTTTTAGATAAGTTATAATTTTTATTTACTGCCGCGACTCCTATCGTAATTCCATTTGCTTGCCACATTGGCACCCCAAATGGAGTGAGCTTTTGTAATTTTATAAGAGGTAAACTTGTTGAGTAATCTGTCCAACAATAATAAGTATTACCCTCATTATCATGGTTATATACAGCATCAAACTGAATATCTGGTGCATTAGAAAGTACATTTGGTGTAGCGTCTTGATAATCCCATTGAGCAAATAATAGCGATGGGTAAATCAAGAGAATTGCAAATATTCTTTTCATTTTTTAATAAGGCCGCTCATGACAAGTAAAATAGAAACAATACCTAAGCCAAGCGATTCTCTGCCTAATTCTATATTTAAAGTTTTCATGCCCATTTCATCAAGTAAAACTCCCTCCCAAGCGGGTGGAAATTGATTCAATGCCCACAAAAAATAGACTGCAGCTGTGAAGAAATAAACTTCGCTTGAATATCCATCCTTTATTTTCTTATATATTAGAAAAGCAGGAATAAGATAAAGGGGAATCCAAACCTGTGGATCGGGATCGTTCCATTGGAAAAATGCAAACAGTAACATAAAAGCTACACCTACCCAAAGAAAAATTTTACTAGCATTCATAATTGGTTCTGTTTCAATTGAAAGTATATTTCAAAGGTATATAATTCCTGAATAATAAAATAAGTGATAAATAAATAAAGTGTTTGTTCTTGGGTAAATCTCAAAAAAGTTCTAATTTTGTGACGGCAAATTACCAGCTCCTGCTGAATCCCCCAGGACCGGAAGGTAGCAAGGGTAGGTGGTTGTAGCGGTGAATTTGCCATTTTTTTTTAATCCAATCATTCTCAATCAGATACAATTTTAAATTCCCATGAAGTTTTTCATTGATACAGCCAGTCTTACCGAAATTAAAGAAGCTCAAGATCTAGGTGTTCTGGATGGCGTAACCACTAACCCATCACTTATGGCCAAAGAAGGCATTGGTGGTGATGATAATGTAAAAAAACATTACGTTGACATTTGTAATATTGTGGATGGCGACGTAAGTGCTTAGGTTATTTCAACGGATTTTGAAGGCATTGTTCGCGAAGGTGAAATTTTAGCTGCTTTGCACGAACAAATCGTGGTGAAAGTACCAATGATCAAAGATGGTATTAAAGCGATCAAATACTTTTCTGAGAGAGGTATACGAACCAATTGCACATTAATATTTTCACCAGGTCAGGCTTTACTAGCTGCAAAGGCTGGTGCTACTTATGTATCCCCTTTCATTGGCAGATTAGATGATATTTCAACTGATGGCCTTCAATTAATACATGAAATCCGAACTATTTACGATAATTACGGATACGAAACGGAGATTTTAGCTGCTTCGGTTCGTCATGCAATGCACATTATTAATTGTGCTAAAATTGGTGCTGATGTTATGACAGGGCCTCTTTCAGCAATTTTATCTTTATTAAATCACCCGCTTACGGACAGTGGTTTACAGAAATTTCTTGCAGATCACGCCAAAGTGAATAAATAAATTAAAAGTTTTAAAGACTCATTCGGGTTTAGGAAAAGAAATGAATAATTTTGTTCCTAAACCCGTTTTTTATGCCCGAAAATGTAATTGAGCTTGAAAATGCTTATATCTACCAGAAAGATCAATTAATTCTGAAAGACATCAGCTTTCAAATGAGTAAAGGAGAATTTGTGTATTTGATTGGGAAAACCGGAAGTGGAAAATCTTCCCTTCTAAAAGCATTGTATGCCGAATTATGGCTGGAACATGGTAAAGGAGAAGTGGCTGGTTATAAACTACAGGAGATTAGAAAAGCTGAAATCCCTTTTCTTCGTAGAAAAATTGGAATCGTTTTTCAGGATTTTCAATTATTATCAGATAGAAACATCGGCCAAAATCTACGTTTTTTTCTGAAGGCAATGGGTTGGAAAAATAAAGACGAGATAGAATCACGAATTGAAGAGGTAGTTAACCAGGTCAGTCTCCCTGATGTTTTGGATAAAATGCCTCATCAACTTTCTGGCGGAGAACAACAAAGAATCTCCATAGCAAGAGCTTTATTAAATTATCCGGATGTAATTATGGCAGATGAACCAACAGGAAATCTGGATCCGGAAAAGTCATTGGATATCCTAAGATTATTCCTTAAAATAAATGAAGATTCAGAAACAGCCGTCATTATGGCCACACATGATTTGGAACTTATAGAAAGGTATCCACGCAGAACACTTTATTGTGATAACCAGATTATAAATGACCTTAGTCAAAACCAGTAATTCCAACTTTCATCATTAGTAAGTTTTCCCGAACCAAGGCTTTCCCAAAACTCGTAAAGCCATTTGAATCTACCAATGAGGAGTTAAAAATCATTCTCTTTGACCCTTCCGAAATATTGTATTGAATACCAAAATCAAGATATTTGGAAGTCCCTCTTTTGGAAGGTAATTTAAAACCGACACCGGTACCTATATGATAATTTTTGGCAAAATTATTATATTTATCTAAGATGGATGTTTCGTCCTGAGAGATCCTCTCATGTATTTTGGACGAATAAAATTTTGGGCCAATAGCCACATCAAAATAAGGGTTCAACTTGCTAAAATTCACTATTGGCCTATACCGAAGCTTTAAATTAAAATACCAGGACGAGTGTGATTCAAAAAAATCACCTCCTACCCTGTTGGGCGTAGTATAATTACCATAGCTTTGAAAACCAATTTCAGGGCCAATAAAAACCGGCGAAGTGATTCTTTGATTTTTTAGGGTATTAAATAGCCATCCGCAAGAAAAACCAAAGGCCATATTTTGACCCTTGTTTTTATCTACATATTTTTTATAATTCCCCACTGCTAATCCAGGACTCATATTGATATACCAGGTAGATTTGTCAAACTGAGCCTGACTATGGGAAACAAATAATAAACCGATAAAAAGACTTGTTAAAAATTTAATCATCTGGGTTTTAAATACACAAAAGGAATTATTATTTCTTCTAATGAAACACCCCCGTGCTGGAAAGTATCCTTGTAATGGTTCACATAATGATTGAAATTATTAGGATATGCGAAAAAATAATCATCAGTTGTAAAGAAATAAGAAGTAGAAACATTTGGACTTGGAAGGCCAAAATTGGCAGGTTTTCTTACTTCTATAATGTGATCCGACTTATCGCTTAGATTAAGGTTTTTTCCTTGTTTGTATCGTAAATTGGTATTCACATTTCGATCACCAACTATTCTTTTAGGGTTACGTACACGCACCATACCATGATCTGTAGTAATAATCACCCTAGATCCACTTTCGGCGATTTTGTTAAGAAATTCCAAAAGCGGGGAGTGCTCAATCCAGGAACGTGTAATTGAACGATAGGCCGACTCATCCGGTGCTAATTCTTTAATTACGGTCATGTCTGTTCTTGCATGGGAAAGCATGTCCACAAAATTATAAACCACGCAATTCAAATCGTTCTTAAGCAAATTGTTGAAATTTTCATTAAGAGCTTTTCCATGTGAATTGGTGATTATTTTATTATAGGAGAATTTTGTATTTCGTCGGTTTTTATCCAGAAAACGTCTTAAAAATTCTTCTTCATTTTTATTTAAGCCATCCTCATTATCGCCCTCATCATTTACCCATAGATCAGGATGGAATTTTGACATATCATAGGGAGTCATTCCTGAAAAAATTGCATTTCTAGCGTAGGAAGTGGCCGTAGGTAAAATTGAATAATACGTTTCTTCCGATTCGGTTATAAAGGTTCCCGATATAACTTCTTCCATAACCCTCCATTGGTCATACCGGAAATTATCGATCAAAATAAAAAATAAAGGGGCATCTTCCTGAATTAAAGGTAAAACCTTTTTTCTCATCAAATTATGAGACATCACAGGCTTGTCAACGGTATCCTTGCTCATCCAATCTTCGTAATTTTCGTCGATAAAACGCGAAAATTTATTATTGGCATCTGATTTTTGCATTTCAAAAACCTCTTCCATCGATTTATCAGCTGATTTGTCCAGTTCCAATTCCCAATAAACCAGCTTTTTGTAAATTTCAGCCCATTCATTAAAATCAATATCATCGCTGTATTGCATGGCGAGATGCCTGAAATCTTGTTGATAACTCAGATTAGTTTTTTCCGATACTAATCTCTTGTTGTCCAATAATTTCTTAACCGATAATAAAATCTGTTTTGGATTTATGGGTTTAATCAGATAATCTGCTATTTTCGAGCCAATTGCATCTTCCATTATCTGCTCTTCTTCTGATTTAGTAATCATTACCACAGGCAGAGTTGGCTTAATTTGTTTAATTTTCGCAAGAGTTTCAAGTCCAGTCATACCCGACATCATTTCGTCTAAGAATACAACGTCGTAATTAAACTGCTCCACTTTATCTAAAGCATCTGATCCGGAAGGAACTGGTGTAACATCGTACCCTTTTTGTTCTAAAAAAACTATATAAGGCTTTAGTAAGTCAATTTCATCATCTGCCCATAAAATGGAATATCTGCTCATTCAAAATTTGTTTTAGTTAGTAGATTAATGGTAAATCAAAGAAGAATATTGTTCCGAAGCATATATTTGAAAGGTAATTGGCAAAAAAGGCCTCATTTTAAAGTAATTTAAGAATTTCATCCACATCTTCGGGAACATCCACCCCAACATTATTATATTCTGTAATGCATACATTTATTTTATACCCATACCCCAACCATCGTAATTGTTCCAATTTTTCCGTCTTTTCTAAAACATTTATCGGAATTTTAATGATTTGTTCGATTACATCTGAACGATATGCATAAATGCCTATATGTTTGTAAAAATCATGGTTTTCAAGCCAGTCTTTCTTTTCCAATCCACGTACATACGGTATTACTCCACGGCTAAAATACAAGGCCTGTTTTCTC
This sequence comes from Jiulongibacter sp., assembly GCA_024645245.1. GTDB lineage: Bacteria > Bacteroidota > Bacteroidia > Cytophagales > Spirosomataceae > JAHEBN01. Next base: position 6,801 of record JAHEBN010000007.1, read on the forward strand.
ATGGTCATCACTACTTTAACGATATTTGGATTTTCCAGATCCTCGAGGTTTTTTATTACGCTAGCCGCGGTAGCAATTTCAGTCTTGTAGTCAAGTAATTCTGTTAATTTATCTATCAATATTGGGTTAATTAGTGGCTCATCTCCTTGAATGTTAATAACATAATCGTATTTTTCCCGACCTGGAATTTTCAAAAAAGCCTCAGCACATCTATCTGTACCACTAGCTTGCACCCCAGTGAGAATTGCATTACCACCAAAACTTTTAACATGTTCAAGAATACGTTCATCATCTGTGGCAACAATCACTTCTGAAAGTTTTTCTGACTTTATACATTGCTCATATACGCGTTGTATCAACGTTTTCCCTTTAATATCTACCAAAGGTTTACCTGGAAAACGCTCCGCTTCAAAACGGCTCGGTATTATTCCTAAAATTTTCATTCAAACGATTTTTTAATCTCTTAAAAAAGAACTTTCAAATTTCATGCTGCAATAAATATTGAAGGTATTCTTTTTAAATTACTTATTTAACGATGCTGGACACAACGAAATCTGATTTTTAGCACCCAAATATACAAGTAATTGAAGTTTTAGTCGTTTTTTATTCACAAAAGCTGCATGAAGTCTGAATAATACTTAAATTTGTTCTAATCAAATATGATTAATATGAAAACGTTGAACATTACGATTATTTTAATCGTGTTCTTCGTACGTGCTTTCTGTAACAATAATAATTCTACCACTACAGACTCTCTAGGTCTGGAGAGTTTAAATGGAAAAACCTTTATTATCCATCAGGTTAAGCCGGACGAGACACTTTACAGACTTTTGAAAAAGTACAATTGTACTTCAGGCGAGGTAATTGCCGCAAATCCTGATATCAGGAGTAATTCAGTTATTTATTCGGGGCAAAAAATTAAATTTCCTGTAAAACAAAGGTATCTGGCAGCAAGTGAAACAATTACCAGTGAATTGCCTTTGGAAGAGCCCAAAGCAAACTTAACTAAAAGCCCGGAAGTGGTCAAAACCACCGTACTTCCAAAATCGCCTCAAATTTATCATAAAGTAATGTCTGGTGAGACACTTTATAGTATTTCCAGACAATATGGCAAGTCGGTTGAAGAAGTTAAGCAATTAAATGCATTGGAAAATTCTGAAATCAGAATAGGCCAGAATTTACTTATTGGCGGTAGCACTTCGATTGGTGTTCAGGTATTCCCACCAGCCAAAACGGATGAAACCTGGCGTATTCCAAATGCACCTACAGGCAAGAAAGTATCGGAGTTAGGAATTGCCGAAGTGATTAACACAGGAAATCGTACAAGCAAATACCTTGCTTTACATCGTACAGCCCCTATTGGTTCACTTGTAAAAGTTAAAAATGAAGCAACGGGAGATCAGGTAATGGTAAAAGTGATTGGTAAACTACCGGAAACAGGCAACAATCATGACGTAGTTATACGCCTTTCCCCATCAGCTTATCAAAAATTAGGACCAAGAGATTCCAGAATAAGGGCTGAAGTAGTATACACTCTTCTACCTGAAATGAATGCTTCTAAATAGTATGATCAAAAAAATCTGGACAGGAATTTTCTCCATCTTATATCCCATTTTGTTAATTTTTTCAATAGTTTTCACAGCTGTATTATCCACATTTTCAGCATTTTCGAAATGGGTTGTAGCCATTTTAAACAAATTTGGAAGTGATAACTGATTTTCAATTGGTAGAAGATTTATTGAATGAGAAGTATGAAAAATACAATAATCCATTATTTATTGAGGTAGACCCTATCCAAATACCACATCGCTTCAAATGCAAAGAAGATATTGAAATAGCCGGATTTATTTCTTCAATTTTTGCATGGGGAAATCGTAAAACCATTTTAAATAAATCAAGCGAATTTCTTAATTATATGCATAATTCGCCCTATGAATTTCTATTAAATCATAAAACAACAGACCTAAAACCTTTTCAAAAATTCAGGCACCGAACTTTCAATGCTATTGATTCGCTTTATTTTATTGAGGTGCTCACTGACATATATCAAAACAAAGGAGGCCTGGAAAATGTATTTTCATTAGGCATAAATGACAATGACTTAAGTTCAGAAAATGCATTAGTTGAATTTAGAAATCATTTTTTCAACCAGGAAAATCATCTAAAAAGAACGGAAAAACATATTTCCAGTCCAAAAAATGGGGCTTCGTGTAAAAGACTCAATATGTATTTAAGATGGATGGTAAGAAAAGACAATAAAGGTGTTGATTTTGGTTTATGGTCCAAAATAAAACCTAGCCAATTGGTATGCCCGGTTGATGTTCATGTGAAAAACGTAGCTACCAAACTTGGCCTGTTACAAAATACTGGTAATGAATGGAGTAAAGCATTTAACCTTACCCAGTATTTAAAAATGTTTGACCCCGTTGATCCTGTAAAATACGATTTTGCACTTTTTGGAATGGGTATAGAAAATTACTTCGGCGATAAATAAAAGAGTAATATTCTTTTATAAAGCTTATTTTTGCGGTCAATTAACATAAAATATGTCGATTCTAACCATAATAAGTAAAACAGGCGGAAGTTATGCTCTGATTGATTCCAATAATGGCGGAGCTATTACAAAATTAGTTTTAAAAGGACAGGATATAATCCGGCACCCTCTTAAAGATGATGATCCCAAAAAAGGCTATCCGTCTGCTATATTATTTCCCTTTCCCAATAGAATTAAAGATGGCAAGTATGAGTTTGAAGGTAAAGAATACAAGTTGGAAATTAATGAACCTCAAAATCACAATGCAATTCATGGCTTTGTAGCTTTTCAAACATTCCAGATATTAAAACAAGGAGATTCTTCGGTAGAACTAATGTTTCAATACACAGGTGAAAAAGAAGGCTATCCTTTTCCATTTAAAATAAAGATAATTTATACGATTAAAGACAATGAATTATCATTCATAACGGAAGTTGAAAATACTGGTAATGGCAACTTACCCTGTGGATTTGCCTGGCATCCTTACTTTGGGTTTAATGGTAGTTCAGTTTCAGAAATGACATTAAAAAGGCCTAAAAGTATAAAAATTGGATTGGACGAAAGGAATATACCGAATGGAGAATTTGAGCCTGAAAGAGGAGGGCTTTTGTCTCTTAAAAATATTTTTCTGGACAACTTGTACATGTTAGATGATAAAAAAGGTGAAACTTCGATAGAATTACGGTATAAGAAAAAGAAAATAATCATTTATCAGGATTCCGGTTTAGGTAAACTTAATTATTTCATTCTTTACACTCCGCCAAATAGAAATTGTATCGCAATTGAACCTCAAAGTAGTAGCACCGATTGTTTTAATAATAAAAAAGGCTTGATAGTGATTAAACCAAAAGAAAAGAAAACTTTTCATATTAAAGTTGAAGTTACGATTTGATATTTTTTAAAATGATTTTTTTGCTATCTTCAAATAAGCTTAAATAAATAAATTAACATTATATATTTGTATAGTGGATAAAATAAAACTTCAAATATTAGACCTATCACCCAGCCAAATTCAAGCTGGATCTTTCACTCTTATATTAGCCGAGGAAAATGGTGACCGACGTTTACCTATAATTATTGGGATGTTCGAAGCACAGGCGATAGCCATTGAGTTAGAAAAAATTAAACCAACCAGACCATTAACACACGATTTATTTAAATCTTTTGCGAAATCTTTTGATTTTGAAGTGGAAGAAGTTATTATTTCTGACATAATAGAAGGTGTTTTCTTTTCAAAAATTATCTGTACGGATGGTATAAGACAAAAAAATATTGATTCCCGACCATCTGATGCAATAGCAATAGCTTTAAGATTTAAGGCATCTATATTTACCACAAATCAAGTACTTGACGAAGCAGGGATTAGTACATCGGATATGAATTCAGGTGATGAAGAATCTTTATCCAAGCCAAAAGATAATTTCACGGTTAAAGTTGAAAATGATAAATCATCGAAATCATTGAATGAAATGTCCATTGATGAATTAAAAAAGAAACTTAATATCGCCTTAAAAAACGAGGACTACGAAAACGCCGCTAAAATCAGAGACGAAATTGATCGGCGTAATTAATTCCGGGTAATATCACGTGATACAATTGTGAAGTTTAAACCATTTTCAAATTTCTTACCGAAAGGCACTGCCAGTTCCAGCATGATCATGCAGGCTATTTCGTATATAGACTTATTCGGTATACTTGACAAAGATCCTTTTGGTAATTACCTAATATTAAAACGTTTGGTTATTTTTTTTGCCGGATGGCCAACATTCTGGCGTATCGCTGTAGCTAATAAATTAAAGATTGAGGGAGCACAACATTTAAGTAAGCTTCCAAATACCAATGTTTTCTTTATCTCAAATCATCAAACTTATTTTGCTGATGTTATAACATTTTATCACATTTTCTCTGCTTCAAAGTGGGGATTTAAGAATAAAATTTATCCTATCTATCTGTTTTCGCCTCGAGCAAGGACTTTCTATGTGGCTGCAAAAGAAACCATGCAAAAAGGCATTATACCTAAGTTATTTAGTCTTGCTGGTGCAATTCTGGTGGAAAGGTCATGGCGAGCTCAGGGACAAAATGTGGCAAGAGAGGTAGATAACAGTGCTGGTGACAACATAAGTGAAGCTTTAAAATTTGGTTGGGTAATTAGTTTTCCACAAGGAACCACAAGCCCTTATGCTCCTGTAAGGAAAGGAACAGCACATATTATTAAAACTAATAATCCAATTGTAGTTCCGGTTGTAATAGATGGTTTTCGCAGAGCATTCAACAAAACCGGGCTTAGCTATAAAAAACGAAATACTACACTTCACGTCAGATTCAAAGAGCCAGTATATTTTAATGAAAATCAACCTTTAGAAGAAATTGTAGATATTGTTACGAAAATTATCGGGCAGAATATTCCGGAAAATATTGCTGAATGGAGAACTGATGAAAGCAGTTAAAAATCTTTAACAAAGTAAATTGTCTTATTATTATTACTAATTTTAGAAGGTTAAATTCAAAACATGTCTATAAGCTCTAATAAACCCGGCAGTTACCCAGGCGTACTCATCACCGTGAGTCTAACGATTGCCTTGTTTTTAATAGGGTTTTGTGGTTGGGTTGCCTTTACTTCCAAAGAATTAATAAAATATGTAAAACAAAATATTGAAGTACAAGTTTATCTGGAAAATGATCTGGATTCGGCTCAAATAGCTAAAATAAAATCAATTATTATTGCTAATGAAGCGGTTGCCATGAAAGACAATCAATCTTTAATAAATTTTATCTCCAAAGAAGAAATTGCGGGTAAATTTGTAACCGAAACCAAAGAAGATTACAAAGAAATTTTAGGAAATAATCCTTTTCACGATCTATTCAACTTGAAAATTAAAGAAAACTACCTTTCTCAGAATAAACTTGCCAAATTAAAAACTGAGTTGGAGTCAGTTTCCGGTGTATATGAGGTCGATTATGCCAAAGATTTTGTCAATGGTATTACCGAAAATGCCAACAAGGCTTATATTATTATGTCGGCCATTGTAATAATTTTCCTTTTGGCAACAATATTGTTAATAAATAATACCATAAAACTAGCTTTATATTCCCAACGATTCTTAATTCGTACAATGCAATTAGTGGGTGCAACAAACGGATTTATTCAGAAACCTTTTTTGTTAAAAGGGGTTTATCAGGGTTTAATCGCCGGTGTAATAGCAAGTATGTTGGTTTTTTTAACACAACAATTGGCCGTAAAGCAAATATCTGGGTTATCATTAATTCAAAATAATTACTGGTTGATTGTAGTACCGCTCATACTGCTTATTTTAGGACCTTTGATTGGAGTAGTTAGTACATTTCAATCTATTTCCAGGTATTTATCGATAGATTTAGACGAATTATATTAAGAAACAAAATGTCAAAACAAAAGAAAAGTTTTCAATCGGAATCAAAAAACGAAGAAACAAAAGTAAAGGAATTAACAAATTCTTCAACAGCTTCAGGATTCCCATTTGCAAAGGGAAATTTTACTGTAATGCTGATTGGTGTGGCTATTATAGCCATAGGATTTTTCATCATGACAATGGACAAAGAAGAATTCGGATTTGGTTTTCTTGGGATAACTTTAGGCCCGATAATAGTTTTTATTGGCTTTATGATCGAATTTTTTGCTATTCTGAAGAAAAAATCCTGATAAACCTTATCTATGAACATTTTGCAGGCCATTATTCTGGCCATAATAGAAGGGTTAACTGAATATTTGCCAGTTAGTTCTACAGGTCATATGATCATTGCTTCCTCATTTATGGGAATAAGTGAACTTAATTTTACTAAAATATTTGAGGTAAACATCCAATTTGGAACCATACTTTCTGTAATTGTTCTTTATTATAAACGTTTTTTTCAATCCTTGCAGTTTTATTATAAATTATTCGTTGCATTTATTCCCGCAGCAGTAATTGGTTTTCTCCTAAATGATTTCATAGATAGTCTCTTAGAAAGTGTTACAGTTGTGGCCATTATGCTGTTATTCGGTGGGGTAATACTCTTGTTTATTGATAAATATTTTGAGAATAAAGCGAGCAAGGAAGCAATAAGTTACGGTGATGCTTTTAAAATAGGATTTTTCCAGTGCATTGCTATGATTCCGGGTGTTTCCAGATCAGCGGCTAGTATAATTGGTGGTATGTTTCAAGGGCTATCTCGTAAAAATTCAGCCGAATTTTCATTTTTCCTTGCCGTTCCAACCATGTTTGCTGCAGCCAGTTATAAACTTTTAAAGGGTTATTTAGCCCACGAACTTACATTTAGTTATGAGGAGTTAAAATTATTAATGATTGGAAATGTTGTTGGATTTTTAGTGGCCCTGGCTGCAATTCGCTTTTTTATTGGTTTTTTGCAAAAGTATGGGTTCAAAGCATTTGGTTATTACAGAATTGCTTTGGGTCTAATCTTATTAATTTTAATTTGGGCCGGATTTGACCTGAAAATTGCCTGAAATGATAGATTTCTACGACGAAGCTGGGTGTGTATTGCTAGTTGATAAGCCACTTAATTGGACATCCTTTGATGTTGTGAATAAAATCCGGTATTCAGGTAAATTTAAAAAGGTAGGACATGCCGGTACTTTGGATCCCTTAGCGACCGGATTACTAATTTTATGTGTTGGCAAAAAGACAAAATCCATTGACTCATTTCAAGCTCAGGAAAAAGAATATACCGGGCAAATGCTTTTAGGAAAGACAACTCCTTCGGTTGATTTAGAAACCGAATTCAATTCTGATTTCCCTACTGATCATATTACCGATGAGTTACTTTTCGAAGCTAAATCAAAACTGACCGGAATGATAACCCAAACTCCTCCTGCTCATTCTGCAGTAAAAATAAATGGAAAAAGAGCTTATGAATCTGCCAGAATAGGTGAAACCCCAAAAATGAAGGAGCGGGAAGTAATGGTTATGGAATTTGATATTGACACCCAAAAATTTCCGGAAATCTCCTTTCGGATCAAATGTTCAAAAGGTACATACATAAGAAGCATTGTGCGTGACTTTGGAACATTATTAAACTCTGGTGCCTGCCTTACAGAGCTTAGAAGAACTAAAATTGGTGATTTCCGTGTAGAAAATGCATCTGATGTATTGGTTTTAGCAAATCAAATAAATCAAGTACGTGAAAATTTATCATAGTCTTTCTGAATTTACACCTCTGCGAAATGCCGTGGTTACCTCTGGTACTTTCGACGGCGTACACCTGGGTCATCAGAAAATCATTAACCGATTAACGGAAATAGCTAAAGTAAAAAATGGTGAATCAGTAGTAATTACCTTTTGGCCTCATCCACGTTTAGTTGTTTCTCCTTCTTCATCCGATATTAAGTTATTAAGCACACTAGATGAAAAATCTCATATTTTGGCTGATTTAGGTGTGGATCATTTATTGGTTTTACCTTTTACTCGCGAATTTTCAGAGTTAAGTTCTGAAAAATATGTCGAAGAAATTTTAATTAAGGCTATTGGCACAAAAACCCTTGTAATAGGTTATGACCATAGATTTGGTCGTAATCGGGAAGGTGGATACGATTATCTGGATAAAAATGCAAGTCGATTTAAAATTGAGTTAGTTGAAATTCCAAGGCAGGAAATAGATCACCTGACCATTAGTTCTACCAAGATCAGAAAAGCTTTAGAAACCGGCGAAATACAAATAGCATCCGAACTTCTTGGACGAAATTATACATTTTCCGGATTGGTAAAGAAAGGTCGCCAATTGGGACGAACAATTGGTTTTCCTACCGCCAATGTACATGTGATGAAAAAATATAAGTTAATACCGTCAAATGGTGTCTATGCGGTTTATGTCTATCTAAGAAATGAAAAATTCAAGGGAGTCATGAATATTGGAGAAAGACCAACAGTTGATGGCGAAGGTATTACCCAAGAAGTACACATACTAGATTTCAAGGATGACATATACGGTGAAATCCTTAAAGTTGAAATCGTAGATTTTATACGAACAGAAACCAAATTCGATACACTTAAAGAATTGATAAATCAGATTTACCTGGATTGCGAAATTGCCAGAATTAAACTCTGAATCAGGTATTTCTTACATAACTGCCTAAAATCTTGATATCGTTTTTGTGTCTGGAAATTACCTTTTGGAAGGTTTCGTCTTTGTAATATCCCAGAAATTCAATAAAAAACCAGAAGTTAAATTCCTGGCTTCCTTTAAATGGTCTGCTTTCAATCTTTGTAAGATTAATACCGTGATTTTTGAAATCCAACAAAAAATCAGCTAACACGCCCGGGCTGTCTGTATTCGGTAGCCGTGCAATAATGGTGGTTTTATCATTCCCACTTGGTAAATTTTCAAATTCCTTACTAAGAATAAAAAATCGGGTTTGATTATTACTGTTATCTTCAATATTCTTAAACAATACTGGTAAACCGAACAGTTTAGCCGCAATTTCTGAACAAATAGCAGCACTTTCCGGATCTTCAAAAGCAAGTTTCGCAGCTTTTGATGTAGACTCCACCTGTATTTCTTCAATATTGCTTTGTTCGAAATATTTATTCAAAAATCCACGGCATTGCCTGAATGCGATATCTTTCGAATAAATTCTTTTTATGTCTTTGAGGTGATCGGCTACAGTAGCCAAAGCGAAATGAACCGGAATTTTTAATTCCGCAGCAATATTAACATTACATTGATTTAATAAATCTACCGTTTCATAGACAATTCCTTCCTGATTATTTTCAATTGGTATTACACCAAAACGTGCCCTGGATGTATCTACAGCTTCAAAAACAGATTGAATAGTGGGTAAAGTAATGTATTCGCTCATTGCACCAAACCTACTTTCAGCAGCTTGGTGCGTAAAGCTTCCCTCTGGCCCTAAGTAAGCAACTTTTTCGGGTAATTCTAAATTCCTGGCTACTGCAAATATTTCCAGAAAAATGGCTTCTATGGCATCTTTACTTAACAGACCTGTGTTTTCACCATCAAGTCTGTTAACGATTTCCTTTTCCCGCTCTGGTCGATAGATAACACTTTTTTCCTTTCTTTTAAGTTCCCCAACCATTTTCACAAGATCCATTCTCTCACTTAAAAGTTTAAGTATATTACTGTCAACGGCATCAATACGATTTCTTAATTCCCCTAATGTCACTATTTTATTTTTAACGTAATACTTTCATTTTAAATACTATAAAGTTAAAGCAAATTTAAATTTATTAAGCTGCCAAATCTAAATCATCATTGGCCTCTTCCGGTTTTATCAGGTCAAGTTTTTCAATGATGTCTTTTTCTATTTTCAAATTTTCAATAATAAATTTCTGTCTTTCGGGTGTATTTTTACCCATATAGTAACCTAATACTTTCCCAATTGAAGATTCTTTTTCCAAGATAACTGGATCCAGTCTTATATCTTTACCAATAAACCCTTCAAATTCGGATGGAGAAATTTCGCCCAAACCTTTAAAACGTGTAATTTCAGGTTTACCACCAAGCTTATGAATAGCCTCCTGCTTTTCCGTATCTGAATAACAATAAAATGTTTCTTTCTTATTTCTAACACGAAATAAAGGGGTTTGAAGAATAAATAAGTGACCTTCTCTAACTACATCCGGAAAAAACTGAAGAAAGAATGTTAATAATAAAAGCCTTATATGAGAACCATCTACATCGGCATCTGTGGCGATTATTATCTGGTTATAGCGAAGGCCTTCTATACCATTCTCGATATCCAGGGCATGCTGAAGTAAATTAAACTCCTCATTTTCATAAACTACTTTCTTATTTAAGCCAAAACAATTCAAAGGTTTACCTCTTAAACTGAAGACTGCTTGAGTTTCCGGACTTCTGGCTTTCGTAATTGAGCCACTTGCTGAATCACCCTCGGTAATAAAAATCATGGTGTTCAACTTATCTTCATTTTTATCATCAGTAAGATGAAATCGACAATCTCTTAATTTCTTATTATGCAGATTGGCCTTTTTTGCCCTCTCATTTGCCAATTTTTTAACACCTGCCAGTTCTTTTCTTTCCCGCTCTGACTGCTCAATACGCTTTTTTATTGAGTCACGGGTAGATGGGTTCATATGAAGAAAATTGTCCAATTTTTCTTTAATAAACTCATTAACAAAACTCCTTATAGTGGTAGAGTGATCTTCCGGAGAAATATTCTGTGAGCCTAATTTGGTTTTTGTTTGTGATTCAAAAACCGGCTCTTGAATTCGCACAGAGATGGCACCTATAATTGAAGCTCTGATATCTTCTGATGCATAATCTTTACCAAAATGATCACGAATAGTCTTTACAATTGATTCTTTGAAAGCAGAAAGGTGGGTACCTCCCTGCGTGGTATTTTGACCATTAACAAAAGAATAATATTCTTCTCCATACTGATTACCGTGCGACATTGCCAATTCGATATCATCGCCCTTAAGATGAATAATGGGATATCTGAGAGAATCCTCGTCGGTCTTTCTTCTAAGCAAATCCAGGAGCCCATTTTGTGAAATATATTTTCTTTTATTAAAAACAATTGTGAGTCCTGCATTTAAGTAGCAATAGTTCCAAATCATATTTTCTACATATTGTGGTATATAGTGGTACTTTTTGAAAATATTATTATCTGGAATAAATTCAATAAGAGTTCCATTTTTCTCATCACTTATTTGTTTATTTCCCTGATCAGTTAATTCTCCCAAACTAAATTCAGCCCAGGCAGATTCACCTTCCCGGAAGGCCTGAACTTTAAAATAAGACGATAAAGCATTAACCGCCTTGGTACCAACGCCATTCAGGCCAACAGACTTTTGAAATGCTTTACTATCGTATTTAGCACCAGTATTGATTTTGGAAACTACATCCACCACTTTTCCCAAAGGGATTCCTCTTCCGTAATCTCGCACTATAGCTTTTCCCTCATCCAGTGTGATTTCAATAGATTTACCATGACCCATTGCATATTCGTCAATACTATTATCCAAAACTTCTTTCAATAAAACATAAATTCCATCATCCGGAGATGAGCCGTCTCCTAATTTCCCAATGTACATACCCGGCCGAAGTCTAATGTGCTCTTTCCAATCCAGAGACCTGATACTTTCTTCATCGTACTTTACCTTACTTCCTTCTTCCATATTTTCTAACTGAGCTTCTTTTTATCAAAATTATAGTTAATAAAATAAATGTAGTGGTATTAAACGCTTATGATCTTCCTTAAACCAAAAAAGTTCTGTTATTTTGCACTTCATTTGAAATAATGGCGTTTAAAATCCAAATATAAAGTACAGACTAACACATAAAGTATGGAATTTTCCAAAGTTAGGAATTCAGAACGATTCATAAAAATACTGCCCGCTATAATAATTTTTCTTTTCCTGAATTCTGTTTCAATCGCTCAGGTAATACAACAATTCCCGAGTAATTATCCGCAACAGGGTTACCCTCAAAATTTCCCTAATCAAGGTACTACATACCCACAGACACCTATAGGAAGAGATGCCCAAATAAACCAAACAGGAACATTAAATAAGACCACCAACAGAACTACAGACCTTACACTTGAGGAGCAGGAAGATATGACCCATGAAGACTCTGTTAAGGCCTATAATGACGCTTTGGAAACAGAGGATTTAGCTTTAATGTCTTATAGAAAACGAATTTTTGGTTATAAATTATTTAATGACTCAAAACTTGACATTAATTCAGCAATAAATATATCCACACCTAATAATTATGTACTTGGATCTAACGATCATTTGATAATTGATATTTATGGATACTCTCAATTTCAACAAGAAGTTGTGGTATCTACTGATGGATATATTACCTTAAGCAGAGCAGGCTTAGTTAAAGTAGGTGGCTTGGCTATTGAAGACGCCAAACTTAAAATTAAACAAGCCTTTTCGAATGTATTTGTAGGTTTGAAAAGCGGAAACACTTTTATAAATGTTTCCTTAGGTAATGTACGCGGAATAAAAGTTAATATTACTGGTGAAGTAATTGCTCCGGGTACTTATACCGTTACTTCCTTTACTTCTCTATTAAATGCCTTATATATATGTAGCGGCCCAAATGAAATTGGCACTTACCGTCAAATTAAGTTAATAAGAAATAATAAGGTAGTTACAGTTCTTGATGTTTATGATATTTTAATTAATGGTTCATCAGCCAATAATATTCTCCTTCATGATCAGGACATAATTCAAGTCGGTACATTTGCCTCCAGAATTGCAATAAGTGGAAATACAAAAAGAGAGGGACTCTTCGAAATGCTTCCAATGGAAAATCTTGAAAAAGCCCTGACTTATGCTGGTGGATTTGATCAAAATGCCTATACGGATAAGGTGAAAATTTACCGAAATACAAGTAAAGAAAAGAAAATATTGGATGTAAAATTTGATGAATTCCAAAATTTTATAATGCAAACAGGTGACTCTGTAGTTGTTAATGAGGTTTTGGAAAGGTTTGAAAATATGGTAAAACTGGAAGGGGCAGTTTTTCGACCCGGGGAATATTCACTTGATAATAGTCCTACGCTATTATCATTAATTAATTCTGCGGATGGATTCAGAGGAGATGCTTTGTTGGGTAGGATTAACATCCTGAGAACTACTGCCGATTTAACTATTCAAAACATTTCAGTAAATGGTAAAGAAATTATAAATGGTAACATTGAAGATTTTAAATTAGAAAGAGAAGATCAGATTATTGTTTCTTCCATATTTGATTTAACCGAAGTCTCCACAATAAAAGTTTCAGGTGCTATTAATAATGAAGATGCTGCTGATGGGATTGAATTACCTTATGTTAAAAAAATGACCCTTGAAGATGCACTCGTAAAAGTTGGTGGAATAACAGAGGCTGCCAGCTTATCACGCATCGAGATTGTCAGGAGAAAAAGAAACGTCGACCCAACTCAGACGAATGCTCAGATTTCCGATATTATTTTGGTAGAAATCAGTAAGGATTTGGAGATTTCAATCGGTGAAAGTAAAATTGAACTAATGCCTTATGATGAAATATTTGTTAGGTCTTCGCCAAATTACCAGGAACAATCGATAGTGGAATTGCAAGGAGAGGTGTTTTATCCTTCGCAATATGGTATAAATAATAAGGAAGAAAGAATATCTGATATCATTAAAAGAGCCGGAGGATTAACCCCGCAAGCATATATCCCAGGAGCAACGCTAATAAGAACAGTAACTTTAAGCCCGATTGAATTAGAACAAAAGAAAAAGACTTTTCAAGATCTTCAAAAGTCAACCGTAAATAATCAATTACTGGAACTGGAAGAAGTAGAAGAGACTACAACAAGCTCCATCGGTATTAAACTGGATAAAATAATTAATAATCCTGGAGGCGATGAAGATATGATTCTTCGGGATGGTGACATTTTAAAAATACCTTCTCGCTTAGAAACTGTTCGGGTTCAAGGCGAGGTACTATATCCCAATACTGTTAAATTTAAAGGAAATGAGTCTTTTAAAAATTATATTTCAGGAGCCGGAGGTTTTACAAATACATCACTTAGAAAAAAGAGTTATGTGTTATATGCAAATGGATCAGTTGATAGAACAAGAAAGTTCTTGTTCTTTAACTTATATCCAGTAGTTGAACCGGGATCTGAAATAATTGTTCCTGCCAGAAAAGTAAATACCCAACAACAAATTACACAATTACAAGGTATTGTTTCAACCTTAAGTGCCACAGTAACCGGAATAGTTACATTATTTGGAATAATAAAATTAACTAAGTAAATGTCGGATAATATTCAGATAGTTGAAGACTCAATAAGTACAAAAGATTTTATTTTAAAAGTTTTTAATTTTTTCAAACTTATTTCAAAAAACTGGAGATTGATATTAATCGGTTTACTTGCCGGTACATCAATTTCATTGGTAATTGATTTAATGAGCAAAAAGAAAACAAATTATCGATCTACCATAATATTTAATCTGGAATTAGGTGGTGGCGGGGGTAATAGTCAACTTGGCGGGCTAGCCAGTGCTTTTGGTATTATGGGAAATAATAACCTTTCAGGTGGCGAACTTTTCACCAGCCAAAATTTTCCAACAATAGTACTTTCAAGAGCTGTTTTTGAAAGAGCTTTAATGAAAAATGTTGAAGTTGATGGTGATTCTCTTTTAATGATCAATTATGTAATGGACAGCAGTGACATCAAAACCAATGAATGGGCCGGAACTTTGTTTAGAAAACCATTTAGTGCAGCCATAAATTACCGATTCAAAGAAGCTAAAAATCCCAAGGATTTTACTGAATTAGAGAATTTAATAATTACCGGTGTTTATGATAAATTAAAAGATCTGACTACTATTGATCCACTTAAAACTACCAATAGTATTGTTGTACTGTCAGCTGTTCTTACAAATGAAAAATTGGTAAAAAAATGGGTTGATGTTGTTCTTGAATCTACTGAGGAGTTTTACATTGAAATGAAAACTAAGAAAACAAGAGAAATGCTCAAAATTCAAGAAAAAAAGTTAAATGAAATTGAATCTCAATTGAATCATACTGATATTAAAATAGCTCGATTGAATTATGAAAACCCGAATGTAGTAGACCCGATGGCACAATTCAAACAAACCCAGGTCACAAGAAATTCATCTTTTCTAACAAATCAGTACATAACCCAACTAACCAATATTGAGGGACTAAAAAGAGTTTTACTTGAGCAGACTCCAATTTTTACAATTATGGAAGAAACAAGGCTTCCGTTGGAAAAAGAATATCCATCTAAAGGTTTATCCTTAAAATTAATTAGTGTCGCATTTCTATTTATTACCATGTTAGGAATAGTGCTTCGCGATATCTATTTGGAAATAATGAATTCCTAAATTTTATCAAATTTGAAAGAAGGTAAAGAAAGAATTATAAAAGCAAAATTCTCCGTAATTGATTACTGGAAAGAAATTTTAGAATACAGAGAATTATTCTGGATTCTTGCAAAACGAGATATAATCGTAAGATATAAACAAACAATATTTGGATTAGCCTGGAGCGTAGTAAGACCCTTGGTTACTTCCATTGTAATGGTTTTTGCTTTTGGAAGAGTGGGGAATCTAAGCGAAGGTGTTTCTATTCCTTACATTCTTGTAGTTTTACCAGGAGTAATTTTGTGGCTATTTTTTTCACAATCATTGATGCAAATAAGCATGAGTATTGTTACCAATAATAATTTAGTTTCAAAAGTATTTTTCCCCAGAATAATTATCCCATTCAGTTCCTTTTTCCTGGGATTAATCGATGCTGTAATAGCATTTATCCTTTTTGTGGCTATGTGTTTTTATTATAATGTTTTGCCTGATTGGAAAATAATATTTGTCCCAGCTTTTATAATCCTTTCCTATCTGGTAGCAACTGGAGCAGGATTATTTGCGGCAGTGTTAAATGTAAAATATCGGGATATTGGTCAGTTAATTCCATTTGTTATTCAATTTGGGATGTATATATCGCCGGTAGCCTATATGAGTGAATTTGTATTTGACAAAAATCCTTCAATATATTCCTGGTACGTATTAAACCCTGTGGTTGGGTGCATAGATGGTATGAGGTGGGCGATGCTAGGTGATTTTGCTCCCTTTAACTGGCAAAGTTTTATTCCTATGATTGTTTTTATTTGCATTAGTTTAATTGTAGGAATCCGCTTTTTCAGAAAACATGAAAACTCCTTCGTTGATTACATTTAAGACTGAAAACGATGAATGTTATAAATATTGAAAATGTCTCTAAAAGCTATATTATCAAACATAATGTAGTTAAACAGGATACCTTAAGAGATAGTATGACAAATTTTGCCAAAGAAATATTTAAAGGTAAAAAGTCATCTGAGAAAGAGGAGTTTTGGGCTCTTAAAAATATAAACCTAAAAATTGAGAAAGGTGAAAGGCTTGGCCTCATTGGTGCGAATGGAGCCGGAAAATCTACATTACTTAAAGTTTTAAGTAGAATTACTTCTCCTACAACTGGAGAATTAAGAATTAAGGGAAGAATGGCCAGTCTACTGGAAGTAGGTACGGGCTTCCATCCTGAATTAACCGGCAGAGAAAATATATTTCTAAATGGAGCTATTCTTGGAATGCGAAAGGCAGAGATTAAGTTGCAATTCAATAACATAGTTGAATTTGCCGGAATTGAAAAATTTCTTGATACTCCTGTAAAAAGATATTCTTCCGGCATGTATGTGAGATTGGGTTTTGCTATTGCTGCACATTTAGAACCTGAAATATTAGTAGTTGATGAAGTATTGGCAGTTGGTGATGCAGATTTCCAGAAAAAAAGTATTGGGAAAATGCGTGATGTATCCAAAAGTGGTAGAACCATTATTTTTGTATCTCATAATTTAACCGCTGTTCAAAGCCTTTGCAATACGGGTGCATTATTAAAAAAAGGTGAATTAGTTGAATCGGGTCCAATAAATAGCGTTGTTAATAATTATATTCAGGAGATTTCGACCAATAACTTAAAAAGAGAATGGTTGTCTAAAAATATAGCACCTGGCAATGAGGGTGTATTTGCCAAATATCTTTGTATTGAAGCAACCTCTGGACTTTATAATAATCAAATAATTACAAGTACCTCTTTAAAACTTACTTTTGACTTTTGGAACGAACTTGATCAGGTAAAATTAAATATATCTGTATTTCTTTATACCATTACAGGAGAATGCATATTTAACATTGCAAATACTGGAATTTTGTTTTCAAAAGGGGTGATAAGAAATGAATTTGAGATTCCAGGTGATTTACTGAATGATGGTTCCTATTTCATTTCAATCATGGTAGTGAGAGATGATGCCAAACCTATTTTCTTTTTAGAAGAAGCATTGACATTCGATATCCATGATTTCAGAGAAGGCACAGAATGGCTTGGAAAATGGCCCGGAGCCGTAAGACCCGTCAATTTAAAAATAGTGAGTAGTCAATTGGAGCTGGAATAAACTATTCAGAAGCCAGGTGCTGACTTTGTTGTTTGGATTCAGTAATTTTAGTGATATAATATTTGAAACCCAACTGTGAGAATAAACGTCGTAAAATCTTTCTTACCTCCCAAAGAGGATTATAATAAATATCTCGATCAGATATGGGACTCTCATTGGTTGACAAATAATGGTCCTTTGTTGCTTGAATTAGAAAAAGAACTTAAAAACTATCTTAAGTCCGATAAACTTCTTTTTCTTGCTAATGGCACAGTTGCACTTCAGCTTGCAATAAAGTCATTAGGTTTAAAAGGCGAAATCATAACCACGCCTTACTCCTATTGTGCTACTACCACCTCCATAATTTGGGAAAACTGCATTCCCCGATTTGCTGATATTTCGCCTGATAATCTAAATATTAACCCGGATTTAATAGAGGGTTTAATTAACGAAAATACATCGGCAATTTTGGCGACACATGTATATGGCCTTCCTTGTGACGTAGATCAAATTGAAAGCCTTTCTAAAAAGTATAATATACCAGTTATATATGATGCTGCACATGCATTTGGAGTTAGTTTAAATAACAGATCCCTGTTGGATTATGGAGATATATCAACTTGTAGTTTTCACGCGACCAAAGTTTTTCATACTACCGAAGGAGGCTTAGTGTTATGCCATGATGATAAAATATTTGATAAACTATCACTTTATCGAAGTTTTGGACATGTAAATGACAATTATTATGATATTGGTATTAATGCAAAAAATTCGGAGTTTCATGCTGCAATGGGCTTAGCTAATCTTCCTTATTTAAATTCAAATATAGCAAAGCGTAAAATTGTAAGTGAAAGATATGATAATTTGCTAAATTTCAATCACATTCAAAAACCATTTAATAATCTTTCAGGTTTGATCTATAATTATGCTTATTATCCCATAATTTTAGAAAATGCCTCTGTTTGCAATCAGGTAATTGAAGCATTGAATAAAGAAGACATATTTCCGAGGCGATATTTTTACCCCTCTTTAAATACATTAAATTATTCAAAAAGCACGGATAGTTGCCCAATTTCCGAATCCATTGTCCACAGAGTATTATCTATTCCATTATATCCAGAGTTGGAACTCATGATCGTAGATAAAATTGCAGAAATTATTAATCAAGTAGTGGTACATTGAGATTAATCAAGAAAAAAATATTATTTGTTTCCCACGATGCAAACAGAGCAGGTGCTCAGTTAATGCTTTGGGATGTTTTGAAGGAATTAAAATTCAGTGGTTATAAAATATACATCTTACTATTAGATGAATTTGGTCCCTTGTTAGAAGAATTCCGAAGTGAATTTGAAGTATTTGTATTACCCAAAACTCATGGTAAAATAAATAAGATAAGAAGTTTAATAGGATCAGATATTTTACAAAATTTTTTTACAAAAAAAATTAAACCGTTAAATATTGGTTTGATTTATGCCAATACCGTGGCTACCAGTCCATATGCCTCCTACATTAAAGAAATTCTGAATGTAAAACTTATAAGCCATATTCACGAATTGGAATACTCCATTTCAATGTACTCCACAAAAAAAAACACCAAAGATTTATTAGAATCAAGTGATAAAATAATTGCCTGTTCGCCTTCTGTCCGTGCTAATTTACAAAAGAATCATGGCATAAAAGCTTTAAAAATAGCAACTATTCCTTCTTTTGTTGAAAATGACGAGATGCTCAGGATAAGTTCTACTAGCTCTATCGAAAAAATTAAAAAAGAATTTAAAATACCATTAGATAAATTTATTGTTGGCTGTTGTGGTAATGCCGAATGGAGAAAAGGAGTCGATTTATTTTTGAATCTTATTAAAATAAGCCAAAACCATATTCTTAAAGACAAATTACATTTCGTTTGGGTTGGAATTTCGCATAAGGGTGAATATAGTGAAAAACTTCATTTCGATATCAAAAAATTAAATATTGAAAATCAAATTTCGCTTATTGAACCAACTCTAAAAGCAAAAGAATTGATAAATTCATTTGATTGTTTCTTCTTAAGCTCAAGAGAGGATCCATTTCCTCTAGTAATGCTTGAAGCTGCTCTTTGTAAAAAACCATTATTAGGTTATGAGGGTACAGGAGGTACCTCTGATTTTATTAGCCCTGAAATTGGATTTTTATCTGCTTTTGGTAACAATTATTCGGTTTTAGAATCGATAGAAAAATTATTTAGCGACTCCGCGATGTCGAAAGAAATGGGTGAAAACGCCAGATTAAAAATTCTAAACAATTATAGTTTTGAGCTATCAGTTTCTAAAATAAAAACTTTGATAGATGCGATTTAGCTTATTCTGAAGGTTAATCGGTGATGCTCAGTTAAACCAAATTCTTTAATGGCTTTTCGGTGAAAAACGGTGGGGTAGCCGGCATTTTTTTCCCAACCATATTCAGGATATTGTACTGATAATTCAGCCATCAAATTATCTCTGTAGGTTTTTGCCAAAATACTGGCCGCTGCAATACTTTGGTATTTAGTATCCCCTTTGATAATACAGGTGTGGGCTACACCTAAATACGGCTTAAACCTGTTGCCATCGACCAATAAATGTTCAGGCTTAATCGATAGCGAATCCACCGCTTTATGCATGGCCAAAATACTGGCATTTAAAATATTGATTTCATCAATTTCGAACTGGGAACAAATGCCAATAGACCAATTCAATGAATTATTTTTTATTTCTGAAATCAGGTTATTTCGTTGTGATTTTGTTAATTGCTTCGAATCATTTAAAAAGGAATTAGAATAACCTTTAGGAAAAACAACTGCGGCTGCCACAACGGGTCCGGCAAGACATCCCCTCCCAGCTTCATCAAGTCCTGCTTCTACAACTGTATCGTTATAAAAAGGCAATAGCATTATATTAAATCTTTAATTTCTTCCCGTTTAACAGCATAGGTACCAATTTTTGAAACCGCAATACCAGCTGCATAATTTGCCAATTTCACAGCATCCTCGATCTTGCGGCCTTCATTTAAAAATACGGTCAAGGCAGCCACTACTGTATCCCCTGCCCCTGTTACATCAAAAACTTCTTTGGCAAAAGTATTGAAATGATATGCTTCATTCTTTCCCATAACGCTTATTCCTTTTTCAGAACGGGTAACAACGAGGTAAGTCAAGTTTAGATCCTCAATAATTTCTTTTGCTTTTTTAGTGATTAAATCAGTCTCATTTTCGAAAGTATCGTTGAAGTATTCCTGAAATTCTTTAAAATTTGGCGTTATTAAAAAAGCTCCATAATATTTTCTCCAATCTTTTCCTTTGGGATCAACAATAACCTTAAGATGTTGATTTGAAATTAAGGTTTGACAGATTTCCTTTGAACAAAAGCCTTTACCATAATCAGAAATGATAACATAATTGAAGTTAGTTAAATCGATTTCTCTAATATCTTCTTCAATAGCCTGATAAAATTTTTCATAGTCCAAACGTACTATTTGTTGATTTTCACCAATAATTCGCGTTTTTTGAATAGTTCTGAAGTCAGTTTTTAAAATGGTTTTATTCTCGACTAAAATTCCATTCAACAAATCAATGAACAAAGAAGATTCTATATCATTACCTAAAAACCCGGTAAGAGAAACCTCAGAATGTAATGAAACAATATTGTGAGCAACATTAGCCGCTCCACCCAATTTATGTACTTCAGAGCTTACATTTACTATCGGTACCGGAGCCTCCGGGGAAATACGTGTAACTTTACCAAATATGTATTTGTCTAAAATTAAATCACCAGCAACTAATATTTTTTTCATTTTTTAAGAAATAAAAAAGCAGCCGAAATTAAATTCCGGCTGCCAATATAAAGATTTCAATCTGTTTAAACACTCAAATATTCAGGAGAAATCATAGATACTGACTTAGATTCTAAATACGAAACTCCATTCATCAAATATTCATCTACTTTTCTAGCCGCTTCTCGACCTTCTGAAATTGCCCAAACCACTAAAGATTGCCCCCTTCTCATATCACCAGCAGCAAAAACTTTTTCTACTGAGGTTTTATAATCTTTTGAAGCCACATTACCCCTTCCATCATACTCAACTCCAAGGTCGTTTAGTAATCCTTCCTGTTGTGGATGAACAAAACCAGCGGCTAATAAAGCTAGTTCACATGGTATTTCTTTTTCACTGCCCTCCACTTCTACCATTTGAAATCGTCCATTTTCAAATTTCCATTCAACCTTCACTAATCTTAACGCTTTTAAATTACCATTTTCATCACCAATGAAAGCTTTGGTATTAATATTCCAATCTCTGTCACAACCCTCTTCATGTGAGGTACTTGTACGTAACTGCATGGGCCACATTGGCCATGGTGTCGAATCATCTCTCTCCAAAGGGGGTTTATCCATTATTTCAATTTGTGAAACAGATTTAGCTCCTTGACGATTTGAAGTTCCGACACAATCAGACCCGGTATCCCCACCTCCAATCACAACCACATTCTTACCTGTAGCCAAAATTTCCCCATAAGGATAAACAGATCCGGTATGATCATTTTCAAAATCTACAATAACCCCTCTTTTATCTGCTACTCTCTTATTTTGTTGGCTAAGGAATTCCATTGCGAAATGTACACCATTCAATTGCCTACCAGGTATATCAAGATCTCTAGGTAAAGTGGATCCTCCAGTCAAAACAATTGCATCAAAATCCCGGAGTATTTCTTTGGCCTTTATATCCACACCGACATTACAATTTGTTTTAAAAACCACTCCTTCCTCAGCCATTACACTAATTCTGCGATCAATAATTTCTTTATTAAGTTTAAAATCCGGAATTCCGTATCGTACTAAACCACCAATTTGATCGGCTCTTTCAAATAAAGTAACTGTATGTCCTGCTTTATTCAATTGTGCTGCGGCAGCCATACCAGCAGGTCCGGATCCAACAACGGCAATAGTTTTACCTGTACGTACTTTAGGTTTGTTAGGTAAAACCCACCCCTCCTGAAAAGCCTTTTCAATTATAGATTTCTCAATATACTCAATTGCTACAGCGGGTTTATTTATTCCTAATACACAGCTTGATTCACAAGGAGCAGGGCAAATTCTTCCCGTAAACTCGGGGAAGTTATTTGTACTGGATAATAAATCATATGCCATTTTCCAGTTTTCTTCATATACCGCATCGTTAAATTCGGGTATAATATTCCCTAAAGGACAGCCACTATGACAAAATGGAATGCCGCAATCCATGCATCTCGCTGCTTGATTCAGGCTTTGATTATTATCAAATGGAAGTTCAACTTCCTTATAATCCTTTTTTCTTTCTTCAACATTTCTTTTTTGTGAAGCTTTTCTTTCAAATTCTAAAAATCCGGTTGGCTTACCCATTTATTTTTAATACTTTAAAGATTCCTTAATTAAGCAGCTAATGATGATTGCTGTTCCTTTTTACTCAATAAAATGTTTTTGTAATCTGTAGGGAACACTTTAATAAATTTCTTTATCTCATTATCCCAATCTGTTAGAATTAACCTTGCAATTTCACTTTTGGTTAAATCAAAATGTTTGGTAATCATTGATTTTAATACTTCCAAATCATTCTCTTCAGGTATTACCAATTCCACCATTTCCATATTACATTTTGAAGCGAAAGTTGCATTCAGATCGTAAACAAATGCGATTCCTCCACTCATTCCGGCTGCAAAATTTCTACCTGTTTCACCAAGTATTATAGCAATACCACCGGTCATATATTCACATCCATGATCACCAATACCTTCGACAACTACTCTTGCTCCGGAATTTCTTACACAAAACCTCTCTCCTGCCATACCTCTTATATAAGCTTCACCTGATGTGGCCCCATAGAAAGAGACATTTCCAACCGACATATTTTCCTCAGCCTTAAATGTTGAAGATCGATCAGGATATGTTATTAATTCGGCACCACATAGACCTTTACCAAAATAGTCATTAGCATCACCTTCTAATTCGAATTTAAGTCCTTTAGTAGAAAAAGCTCCAAAAGATTGACCCGCTGTACCACGGAATTTAAAGTGAATAGTTCCATTAGGTAAGCCTTCCCCTTTATATTTTTTCGAAACCTCATTCGAAAGCATAGCTCCTAAAGTACGATTCAAATTATCAACAAGATATTCTTTATATACTTTTTCTCCATTTTCCAGAGCTTTAACAGCATCTTTTATCATTTGAATGTCTAATACGGCATCAATACCGTGATCTTGCTCTTCTTGCTTGTATTGAGCTACATCTAAGCTTACTGGCTCTTTAAATAAGATTTTTTCTAAATTAATGTGTTTGTATTTCCAGTTATTAATATCCGGCCTTTTTTCAAGCATTTGAACCTGCCCCACCATTTCATTCACTGTTCTAAAACCCAATTCAGCCATAATTTCTCTCACTTCCCGGGCTAGATATCTGAACATATTTACTACATGTTCGGGTTTTCCGCTAAATAAGGCTCTTAGCTCTTTGTTTTGAGTTGCCACGCCTACAGGACACGTATTTAAATGACACTTACGCATCATTATACAACCTACGGCAACCAAGGCTGCGGTAGCTACTCCAAATTCTTCAGCACCTAGCAATGCAGCAACTACAATGTCTTTCCCTGTTCTTAATTGCCCGTCTGCCTGAACAACAATCCGACCTCTTAATTTATTTTTTAAGAGAGTTTGATGTGTTTCTGCAAGTCCTAATTCCCAAGGCAAACCTGCATGACGTATTGATGATAAAGGAGAAGCACCTGTGCCACCATCATGACCGGCAATTAAAACTACATCTGAATGTGCTTTTGCTACACCGGTAGCAACCGTTCCCACTCCAGCCTCAGATACAAGTTTCACAGATATACGTGCTTGTCTGTTTGCATTTTTAAGATCAAAAATCAACTGTGCCAGATCTTCTATCGAATAAATATCATGATGTGGAGGAGGAGAAATTAATCCGACACCCGGAGTACTATGTCTTACGCGACCAATCCAATCATCCACTTTGTGTCCGGGAAGTTGGCCACCTTCACCAGGCTTTGCTCCCTGAGCCATTTTTATCTGCAATTCTTTCGCATTACTTAGGTAATAACTTGTAACTCCGAAACGCCCTGAGGCCACTTGCTTAATTTTAGACGAAAGATTATCTCCATTTTCGTCCAATTCATACCTAACTTCATCTTCCCCACCTTCACCCGAATTTGAACTACCGCCAATCCTGTTCATGGCTATAGCAAGGGTGGTGTGAGCTTCCCAGGAAATTGAACCAAAAGACATAGCTCCGGTAGCAAATCTTTTCAAAATATTTTCTTCAGGCTCTACTTCATCCAGAGAAATTGAACTCCCTTTTTTAAATTGTAAAAGCCCCCTGAGTGTTAATGCTTGCTTTGTCTGATCGTTTATCAGATTAGAATATTTCTTGAAAATAGTATAACCTTTTTCGAAGTCTTTTTCTCCTATTCTACCTGATTGCTGTAATAAATGAATTGTTTCAGGATTAAAAATATGCTTTTCGCCACGTTGCTTCCACTGATATATTCCTCCAACTTCCAAACGTTTTACACTTTCTATATCATTGTCTGGGTAGGCGACCCGATGTCTTATAACACATTCCTTAGCAATTTCATTTATTCCAAGTCCACTTATACGCGATATAGTACCCGTAAAATATTTATCTACCACTTCTTTGTTAAGGCCCAAACACTCAAAAATCTGAGCACCTTGATACGACTGAAGAGTAGAAATTCCCATTTTAGAGAATATCTTAAGTAATTCTTTATCAACAGCTTTAGTGTAATTTTTATAAAGAACATCATCGCTAAACTCCCCTTCAATCATTCCTTTGGAATTCATATTAGCGATAGTTTCAAAGGCCATATATGGGCAAATGCCTGAAGCACCATATCCGATTAAAGTGGCAAAGTGATGGGTTTCCCATACATCACCCGATTCTATCAAAATACCAGCTTTCCCTCTTAGACCCTTTCTTATCAAATAATGATGAACTGCTGCAGTAGCCAATAAAGATGGTATTGGAGCATGGTCGGAATCTATTGCTCTGTCCGATAATATTAATATTTCAAAGCCATCAAGTATGGCATCTTCTGCATAACGACAAATGCGGTTTAAAGCAAATTCAAGTGCCTGACCAGGGTCATTGTTATTTATAAAAAAATAGGTATTTATTGTTTTTGCCTGAAAACCTTCGAAATCCACAAATCGTAGTTTATCGAACTCTTTAGGTGTTAAAACCGGTTGGGTAAGCTTAACCTGCCTGCAATGTAAAGGAGACTCGGTAAGAATATTATCCGCAGAACCAACATAAGAAATCAGAGACATTATCGATCGCTCACGAATAGAATCAATTGGTGGGTTAGTAACCTGAGCAAAAAGTTGCTTGAAATAATACGACATGTGCTGGCTCTGATTACTCAAAACAGCTAGTGGTGTATCTACACCCATTGATCCTATTGCTTCTTTTCCAGTGGTTGCCATAGGAGCCAAAATCATTCTCAGGTCTTCAGAAGTATAACCTGTAGCTAATTGTCTTCTTAAAAGAGATTTCTCATCATATTTCGTATAAGGCCGAATTGATTCTGGTAATTCGGCAATATCTATTTTATGCTCATCTAACCATGCTCTGTATGGTTTTCTGGAACATATCTCTTGTTTTAATTCTTCATCGGGAATTATTTTACCTTGCTCCATATCAACAACAAACATTCTTCCCGGCTGAAGTCTGCCTTTATATAACACCATTGACTGGTCAATATCCAAAACACCAGCCTCTGAGGCCATTATTACAGTATCATCCTTCAATACCCAATACCTGGATGGTCGCAATCCGTTTCTATCCAACGTAGCTCCAACAATTTTACCGTCTGTAAATGAAATAGATGCTGGACCATCCCATGGCTCCATTATTGTGGCATGATATTCATAAAATGCTTTACGGGTTTCATCCATATCATCGTTTCCATCCCATGCCTCGGGAACCAACATCATCATCACATGAGGAAGTGATCTGCCGGAAAGGTATAATAACTCAATTGCATTATCCAACATCGCTGAATCCGAATTACCAGCTTCACATATTGGTAATATCATCTTCATCTCTTCATCTGTAAAAAATTCAGAGAAAAATGTCCTTTCAGCAGCTCTGATCCAGTTTACGTTTCCTTTCACAGTATTGATTTCACCATTATGAGCAATATATCGGAAAGGTTGAGCTAAACGCCAGGCAGGAAATGTATTAGTTGAAAAACGGGAGTGAACAATAGCAAAAGCCGATACAACCTCTTTGTCTTCAATATCCGGGAAATAATATTTAAGCTGGTTAGTGGTTAATTGACCTTTATATGAAATAGTTCGGCACGATAAAGAGGAAAAATAGAAATGCTCTTTGATATTTTTTACCGATTCTTTTATTACCCGGGATGCATATTGACGAAGTACATAAAGTTTTCTTTCAAACTTCATTTCATCTTCAATTTCAGAAGGTCTTTTAATAAAAACCTGTTCAAAGTGCGGTTCAACTGAGAGACTTCCTTCCCCTAGCTGACTGTTCATGGTAGGTACATCGCGATAACCTAACAATTCCATACCAAGTTTCTCAATCTTACGATTCAAAATTTCTCTTGCTTCGTCTCTTTGTTTTTGATCCGAAGGGAAAAACACCATTCCTACACCATATTCACCGACGTCGGGAAGGCTAAAACCTAACTTTCTACACTCATCAAGAAAAAACTCATGCGGAATTTGTATCAGGATTCCAGCTCCATCTCCGGTATTAGGATCGCACCCGCATGCACCGCGGTGGTCCATACGCTCAAGCATTTTTACTGCATCACTTACAATACTATGAGATTTTCTACCTTTTAAATGAGCTCTGAACCCAATACCACATGCATCGTGCTCAAATTCCGGTTGATAGAGTCCGGCGTTTTGTTCTTGTAACGAATTATTCATATTTCCTGTATGACTTTTGTACTTCCTGTTTTGTCGTACTAATTCTTAAAACTTATCTTCTTAAACTGTAGGTTGCGATGGACAAATGATTTGCAATATAATAACAAAAAAAATTCAGATTATTAACTCTTACTTGAATTAGATTCAAGACATTGAATAAAACCGTTTTAATAAAAGAAAAAATAAAAATTATGCAATTCGGGATTCTTAAAATAAAAAAAGGGCATAAAGCCCTTTACTTTTTCGCACAAATCTTTTTAAAAATTAGTAACAAAACCTAATCCACTAGTATTATTAGTCATAGGATCAATTAAAATAAACGAACCATTCGAGCTTAAATCTTCGTATTTATCAACAAATATCGGAGAAGCCAAACGAAGATTAATTATGCCAATTTCATTCAATTTTATGGAATCAGGAGTTTCTTTCTCATTAAAATGTTCTACTTCAAATACGCTTTCTATTGAATTGATCTTGGCTTTAACCGTATTAATTCCATGTTGAATCAGGTAATTTTTTCCGGCAGAAAGCGGAATATGATCCATCCAACATATACGGGCTGTTAGTAATTTCACTTGTTCGGGTGTTTGACCCACTTTTGCAATCATACTTCCTCTGCTTACATCTATATCGTCTTCCAGGCTAATAACCACGGAATCTCCAGCCTGGGCATCATTTAATTTATTTTCGTATTTTTCAATGCTTTTAATCTTACTCATTTGGCCACCTGGTAAGGCTTCAATTAAATCGCCCACATTAAATTGGCCACTACTAATTCTACCTGCATAGCCCCGGTAATCATGAAATGCCTCTGTTTTTGGACGAATTACCATTTGAACAGGAAAACGTGCAGGTATTTCAGATGCGGCAACTAAATGTTGTCTGTTCTCCAAATTTTCCAAAACACTTAACAAAGGATCACCATCATACCAATCCATTTGGCTCGACTTTTCGACAATATTTTCGCCAAAAAGAGAAGAAATAGGTATAAAAGAAATTGATTGTCCGTCAAATCCAGCGTTACCTACTGTTACCTTAAATTCCTTGCATATCTCATTAAACCTTGATTCAGAATATTCAGCCAGATCCATTTTGTTAACGGCAACAATCACATGTGGCATTCTCAATAGGGAAGCAATGTAAAAATGTCTTTTTGTTTGCTGGCTTACCCCATTACGGGCATCTATCAAGATTATCGAAACCGAAGCGTTACTTGCCCCAGTTACCATATTTCTGGTATATTCAAAATGGCCAGGTGTATCGGCAATAATGTATTTACGATTTGGCGTATTAAAATATATATGGGCAACATCAATAGTAATTCCCTGTTCGCGTTCAGCAATTAAACCGTCTGTTAACAACGACAAATCAACAAAATCAAGCCCTTTTCTTTTTGAAGCAGCCTCTAATGCCTGAATTTTGTCTTTAGTTATTGATTTAGTTTCATAAAGCAGTCGTCCTATTAATGTGCTTTTTCCATCATCGACCGATCCCGCTGTTGCTATTCTTAATATGTCCATTTGATTTTTTAATTAAAATTAATTAGTAGTATTATCTCTACATTACCACCTATTTTTTGCTTTTTATCATGTAAGTGGTTAATAATGAATTATCAAAAATAACCCTGCTGTTTTCTTTTTTCCATTGCAGCCTCTGATCGTTTGTCATCAATTCTTGCACCTCTTTCTGAAATCTCAGCACCAATAATTTCATCGATAATGGTATCAATATTATCGGCATCACTCAATACAGCAGCTGTACAAGTCATATCACCAACAGTTCGGAATCTTACAGTTGCTTCATAAGCTTTTTCGTCATCCGATTTATTTATAAATTCTGAATCCGCCCAAATCATACCATCTCTTTTAAATACGTTTCTTTGATGAGAATAATATATCGACGGGATTTCCATCTCTTCCTCCTTTATATAATTCCAAACATCCAGTTCCGTCCAATTACTTATAGGGAAAACCCTTACATTTTCTCCCAATTCGATTTTACCATTCAGAATGTCGAACATTTCAGGGCGTTGTTTTTTGGCGTCCCATTGTCCAAAATCATCCCTAACACTAAAAATACGCTCTTTAGCCCTAGCTTTTTCTTCATCTCTGCGGGCTCCTCCAATACATGCATCAAATTTACCCGCTTCAATTGTATCCAATAATGTAACAGTTTGCAAAGCATTTCTGCTGGCATATTTACCGGACTCTTCTTTCACTTTTCCTTCTTTAATTGATTCTTCAACATGGCCTATTATTAATTCAAGTCCTAGCTCTTCAACTAATTTATCCCTAAAATCAATGGTTTCCGGAAAATTATGACCAGTATCAATATGTACTAATGGAAATGGTATTTTACCTGGGTAAAAAGCTTTTTGAGCTAACCTAACCAAGGTAATTGAATCTTTCCCTCCTGAAAAAAGTAAGGCGGGTTTCTCAAACTGTGCCGCGACTTCCCGTATAATATAAATAGCCTCATCTTCCAACTGTCTTGGAAAACTACGGTTTGATTTAAAATTCTGTTTCGATTGCATTTTTACTAATTCTTGTTCCATAAATTTAAATTAAGAGGAGTGCAGGCCGCATTCTTTTTTTGATGCTTCCCATGACCATCTACCCGCCCGGGGTTCTTCGCCCTCCATTATTGCTCTTGTACAAGGTGCACAGCCTATACTTATAAAATTTTTCCGATGGAGAATATTGTCAGGAATCTTATTTTCCTGAATAAAAACCACCATTTGGTCATA
Source organism: Jiulongibacter sp. (assembly GCA_024645245.1). Lineage (GTDB taxonomy): Bacteria > Bacteroidota > Bacteroidia > Cytophagales > Spirosomataceae > JAHEBN01. The sequence continues at coordinate 36,994 of JAHEBN010000007.1, forward strand.
TGTCCAATCTAAGAGTGGATTAAATTTAAAAACATTATTAGGCTCATCCCACTCCCAAATATTCATATTACTGCGATTATCACTTTGTTCAGCTCGTAGGCCTGTGATCCATACTTCGGCTCCTTTAAGAGCTTTTTTTAAAGGAATAATCTTACGAATATGACAACACTCTTTTCTGTTTTCCACCGACTCGTAAAAGCTATTGAAACCTTTTTCTTTAACCAGATTTTGAACCATCTCAGTTTCTGGAAAATAAGTTTTAAATTCCATTTTATACCTACTTTTGGTCTTATCCATTAACTCATAAGTTTCCTGAAAAAGTCTTCCAGTATCTAATGTGAAAATTTCAATTGGTAATTTATGCGTCCAGATTTCATGTGCAATTACCTGATCTTCCTGCCCAAAAGATGAGGAAAAAACAACATTCTCATAGTTTTCCGCTACCCATTTTAAACGATCCGTCAATGAGAATTCCAATAGTTTTCCATTCATATTCTTAATATATATATCTGATTATATTCAAAATACTTATTAACACCACAATTAGGCCTACACTTATCATTAATTTCTTTGCAGCAATAAAGCGAACTAACCAAGCTCCTAAAGGAGCTGCAAATATACCTCCTAAAACCAATCCTACTATGGGCTGCCAGGCTTCCAAATCAATAAAAATCATAAAAACACCTGTGCTGAAAAAAGCTACAAAAAATTCGGCGGTATTCACAGTTCCGACTGTTTCTTTAGGAGGATTTCCCTTTCTCAACAAATTAGATGTAACCAAAGGACCCCATCCCCCACCTCCGATCGCATCCAAAAAACCACCATAAAAACCTAAAATACCCAGATTTTTGTTTACTGGTGTTTGAGGGCGTCCTTTAAATGCCTTGTATAAGATCAAACCACCGAGAACAACCATATAAGCGGAAATGAATGGTCTGATAAAATCCGGTTGAAAAACTTCTGATATAAGATATGCCCCTATCATGGCTCCAATAACCCCAGTAATAACAATTCGAAAGAATAATTTTTTATCAATATTGCCAAAATATATATGAGACAAACCACTAAATCCGGTTGTAAAAACTTCTGCGGTATGAACACTGGCTGTTGCAAATGCTGGGGGCACCCCTACCCCTAGTAATAAGGATGTACAAGTAGCTCCATAAGCCATTCCAAGAGCTCCATCAATAAGTTGAGCAAAAAAACCAACACCTACAAAATACGCAAACAAGGGGTCGATTTGAAATGCAAGTTGATTCATTGAGTTGAATATTCTGAAAGCCAATAAACTAATAAGACCAATTTTCATTAAAATCATAACAATTGCTATGTATTTGAATTTAATTGAGTTACTAAGTGATATAGCGATTTTTTCCATATTCTATATTTGTCCTACCGTTTAAGTAGACTTAGTTAAAATTAATAAACATTCTCTTGAAGCATTAATTCCGAAAGCTTTTCTGGTAAATTCAAAGAATTAACCACCTCACCAATTACAATTACTGCAGGGTTTTTAATATTATTTCTTAAAACTAAATATTCCATATTCTCGATTGTACCCTTTATTATTCTTTGATTCTCAAAAGTTGCATTGGCAATTATTGAAAAAGGTTTAGCTCCGGCCCCGTTTTGTAGCATTAACTTTTGAATTAATGAAATTTTACTCATCCCCATCAGTATTACCAATGTAGAATTAGATTGAGCTGCAAGTTCAATATCTTTACTTAAAGATCCGTCGGATTTATGCCCTGTAATTACCCAAAAACCGTCGGCATATTGTCTGTCTGTTAGCGGTATATCATTGATACCTAGTGTTTGAAAACTGGAAATACCCGGCACAAAAATTGTTTCTACTCCTCTTTGCCTTGCAAAACGTGTTTCTTCACCACCTCTTCCAAAAATAAATGGATCACCACCTTTTAATCTCACCACTGTACCTTTTTGATATGCTTTTTCAACAATCAGGTAATTAATTCCATCCTGACTTATGCCTGGCTTGTGCCCTTCTTTACCAACAAAAATTTTCTCGCAAAGTGGATGACAATAATCTAATAAGGACAAGTTTACCAGTTTATCATACAAAATCACATCCGCTTCACGAAGTGCATTTATGGCTTTAAGCGTGATCAGTTCCGGATCTCCTGGTCCTGCTCCCACCAGAATAAGTTTTGGTGATTTCATTTTGTTCAGGATAAAATTTTTAATTAACTGCCAATAGTTTTTCTCTATATGTTGCACACTTATTAACAATGTCTGAAGCCTGTGCAATATAATTTTCTGCAAATATCTTATCCGGAGGATTTCTATTAATTTCCATAATAGCGTTTGAAACATTTAAACCTAACATTTCGCTAAAATGCTCTCCGAAATCAACTATTATTTTCGTTTGAGTATTACAATTGATCCCTTTTTCTAGTAAAAGAGCCTTACCAGCACTTATTTGAGCCGAATAAGCATAGTAGATTGCATCTGACCAGGCATTTTGTTTATATGATTCCAAAGATGAATTCAATTTTTCTTCAGCCTCAAAAATCAAAATGCCAATAAGATCAACAACAACACCCGCACATTCTCCAACACCAATCGCGGTTTCAAACAATTCATCCCTACCCCAATCAATGAAATCGGCATTGGACAGGGTACTTAAATCCGCCAGCGGCTTCAATAAATCATAAAAATAAATTTTACCCTTTCTATCAAAATAATCATTAAAATATTCACCATCAAGTGCATTCAATTCAAAATCAGCGAAAATAGACCTAAGTACATCCGGCCCTCTTTTACTAGGTACTTTTATTACTTTTTCTGCTGCTTTTCCAATGCCATCACCTAGAGTTCCACCACCTAATAATACCTGTAATGCCGGTAAAACTTTTTTATCTAAAGATTTCAAACTGCTTCCATGAAAGCCAATATTTGCCATACCATGTTGACCGCAGGAGTTCATACACCCGCTTATCTTTATCGTAATGTTATTATTTTTTACTAAATCAGGAAATTCCTCAGTAATTACATTCTCCAAAACATGTGTTATGCTAGTGCTATCCGAAATGGCCAGATTGCAGGTATCAGTGCCAGGGCATGCAGTAATATTGGCTACACTATTAGCACCTGGTGAAGACAAATTGTATTTTTTCAATACGTTAAATACATAGGCTAAATTTGCTTCGGGAATATTTCTAAAAAACAAACCTTGATTTATGGTAACCCGCACATCATTACCTATATAACCCTCGAGCTCAGCTATGAGATTTCTCGAGACTGTGCTACTAATATTTCCTAAAGGTACCCGAACATATACCCCAAAAAGTCCTTGTTGTCGTTGTCGAATCACATTCGTTTGATACCATAAATCATATTCATTCTTCAATCCAACAAAGGAATCGGATGATAATTTATTTGGAATCTCAATGGTATCTGAAAATGGATTTATATCTACTTTTTGGTGGCTTAAAGCATTATTCTCCATTTTTACCAAATCGATGAATTGATCAAAACCAATTTTTTGAATCAGAAATTTAAGTCTTGCTTTATTTCTGGAATTACGCTCACCATGGCGATCAAATACACGAAGTACCGATTCAATAAAAGGAATAAGCTTATTAGCCGGAAGGAAATTATAAGCTAATAAAGCCATATGGGGCTGAGCACCTAAACCGCCTCCAACCATTACTTTAAATCCTAAAATTCCATTATTTATTTTCGGGATAAAACCTAAATCATGTATATAAGTAAGGGCGGTATCAAGTTCATTATTTGAAAAAGCCATTTTTATTTTTCTACCCATTTCCTGACAGATAGGGTTTCTCAAAAAGAATACAAAAACGGCATGAGCATATGGAGTGACATCAAAAAGTTCATTTATATCAACTCCTGCAGTTACCGATGCAGTTACATTCCTGACTGTATTGCCGCATGCTTCACGCAAAGTAATACTATCTTGCTCCAAAAGGCTCCAAAGTTCAGGTGTTCTATCCAGACTAACATAATGAATCTGTACATCCTGTCTCGTGGTTAAATGAAGATTTCCTATTGAATACTCATCAGAAATATCGGCTATCTTTTTCCATTGGTTAAAAGTCATTTTACCATAAGGTAACTTAATTCTTACCATTTGTACACCTGGTTGCCTCTGACCATATACCCCACGTGCTAATCTCAGACTTCTAAATTTATCTTCATCAATTTTACCTTCTTTAAAAAGTTTTATCTTTTTTTCAAGATCAATTATATCTTTCTCGACTAAAGGATTTTCTAATTCAGTTCTAAAGCTTTGCATAAAGGTGATTAATTTCTCTAAGATTTATACAAATATAGCATTACTCTACTAAGCTTATAGAGTATATAGACTTTTTATTTACTTTTTTTTAGCCAAACTTTAAATAATTATTAAATTTTTAGGGAAAGTACAAAACAAAGTATTCAAACAGTATACAAAATGTATTGTTCAGCAATTAAAGTATTACTAAAAACTTCTAATGCTTCAGATAAATGAGTTAATTCATTGCCATATCTTGACGAGAAATGTCCAAGAAGTAATTTAGAAACATTCGCTTCTTTTGCAATTAAGGCAGCTTGACGAGCTGTACTGTGAAATGTATTTTCGGCCCTTTTGCTATCCACGTCGGTAAAAGTAGCTTCATGATACAATAAATCTGATTCAAAAATAACAGGTAAAATATCTTTATTAAATGCTGTATCCGAGCAATAAGAAAAAACTTTTGCTTTGTTCCCTTCCTTCGTATAAGTGGAATTAAGGAAAATTTCGCCGGTTAATTCATCTTTGACATCCTTACCTTCTTTGAGCATTTTAATATATGGTATTGGGAAATTCACCGGAAGTATATCCTTAATTATTTTTCTTTTAGATGCTTTTTGAATTAATTTAAAACCTGTGGTTGGTATCCGATGAATCAATGGAAAAGTATATATTTCCAAAGCAGCATTTTCAAAGATCTTTGAAACGTGAACATTTTGTGTTGCAATGAATTCAAGTTTAAAAGAAAGAGTAGAACCAGAGTGAAACAATTGTAAATGAATAATCTCCAATAAAGCCTCAGGCCCAATCAAAGTTAAGGGTTCCGTTCTGTGATGAAGACTAAAAGTAGAAAGCAGACCTACGAGACCGAAATAATGATCTCCATGTAAGTGACTTATACAAATTGTTTTAATTCGACTTGTTTTTACCTTATGTTCCAAAAATCGAAATTGTGTTCCTTCACCGCAATCAATCAAAACATATTCATTATCGACTGAAAGTAAAAAAGCTGAAGGATTTCTATTTCTTTGGGGAGTTGCAGACCCTACACCAAACACTTGTAATTCCACTATTAAATTATTTAATCATCGTATTCATCCGATTGTTCCAGGTCAAATCCAAAATCATTCTCCATTTCATTCATAAAAACCGCTTCTATCGCCTCCTCTACAGTCGGTAAAATAGTTGCATTTTCTAATTCGAGTTCCATAAAGTCGGCTGCAAGATCTATTGCCGTAACTAAAACCAGAATTCCCGATTCATTTTCACAAACCCTGTTTATTTTTTTTAATAAATTAGATAAATCGGTAGAAATTGACTCCAATTCTTTCAATTCTAAAATATAGTTGGCATTTCCATCTACTCGATAACTTTTAACTATTTCCTTCTCAATAATATCACAATTTGATTTATTAAGATTATGTTCCGACAAAGTGAGCAACAGATACTTTTCTTCTTTTTTTAAGGCTAAATCCATTTCTTATGTAGTTTTAAATCAATTAATATAATAAGGTTCCGCAAAATCAAATTTATTTTGATCCTATTGGAACTTCTTCTTTTGACTTATTAACGAAAGTTTTAAGGTAGCGGGTTATAAATATCATATAAATCCAATTTTGGTAACCATAAGGTAAACCTTGAGTTAAATTTGATACGGTACACAGGAAAAAGATGCCACAAACAAAGAATAATACTGAGCTATATTCATTTCTGATGTATTTTCTTATATTTAAAAAGGCTAATAAATGCCAGGAAATAAAAATAATAAACCCTATTATACCCATATCCTGAAAAATTTGAATAACCGGTATATCCAGATAATAAAATGCATAACCATGACCAAAAATCAACCTAAGTAAGTCAAAAGATTCAAAGTCATCAATTAGATTATTGTACATGAAATTTATGGTCTCTACCCTGGTGCCGGCTGACATATCTGTTTCTAAAGCTGAATTTTGATCGTATTTGCCGACTACCAAAGTGTTTATAATTTTAAATCCGCGACCTACGAAAATATTTACAATTAAATCGACTTCCTTCGCATGTGCTGAATAAAATGCCAATGAGCCGATTAAGCCAATTCCAAGAATTATTATATTGATTGGTTTTCTAATTTGTTTTTTAAATACGCCAAGAATATATCCTTTTGGCAAAAATAAAATTAAAAAAAAAGCAAAAAGTAAAATAGATAAAATAGTTGCCATTGAAAATGTAAAAGCTAATACTAGTATGGAGCTCACGGTTGCTATAAATAGGGCTATTTTACTAACGCTTTTCAGTTTAAATTTCAAACAAGACAGTACTATTAGTAATCCGGTATATGCACTTTTGGCAAATATGTGCGGATTTGTTACACCTTCTACTTCTCCTGTTTTATTTACAACTGCAAGATTTAATCTTCCTCCCAATTGAAAATTACCTCCTAATAAACTTATCGCCAGTACACCCACATTTTGAATAATTATCAAATAAATCAAAAAATTCAAAAAACCATTTTCTTCCAATTCTGCTAAAGACAAGAAAGACAACAAAAAAAGGAAAATCATATTTATGGATAAATAAATAATTTCTGTACCCACATTTACATGACTGGCATGATAAATCCATAAATAGACAAAACAGATAACGTGAAACAATACCACAATTAGTGTCAACCGATTATCTGGTTTATAAAGTCTTTTGTAATGATCTAAAGGAATCATTAAAAGAAGGCTAAAGAACAAGAAAGCCTGTGTAAAAATTGAACTACTTGGTGCCAATCTTAGTCCGTCTCGCAACAAATAATTTAATGGAAAACCGAATAAAAAAAGAGAAAGGCCTATAATACTCTTCTTTCTAATAAAAGCTGTGAAATAAACATCAAATAGGTTTTTAGTCATTTTTAATTTATTTAAAAATTAAATTATACTATCCAAATCGGACTTATAATGACTATAAGCATAAAGAAAACCTAAAATAACAGGCACAAATAAAGGTGAAATATGACGTTCAATTCCCCATGCCAATATGAAGGCAGATAAATATAACGCATATAAAATTAAACACGACAATACCATCATTTTAACCCTTAGGCCTACTGCCTTGTTTCTGAATATTTTTAAGAATAAAAACATTCCATAAAATTCTATAAGCCTGAATATAAACATAAATACCATTCCTATAATCTGATATTTATCAAATTCCTTTTCAAATCTACCGGTGGGTCTAATGTCAACCAATAAAATCAGGCTTTTCTTTAGGTACATGGTAAGAACCTCTTTCTTATGCTCAGAAACGTAATCCTGATAAACTTTTTTATAAAAATCATCAAACTCCCATTCATTTTTCACCTGATTTTTTTCTAAAATTGGCGATATTTGATCAAAAACATCGAGAGAATATTCTGGATAGTATTTGAAAGTTTCTGCATTATTTCCCTTATACAAATTCCAATATTTCCAGGGATATTGTAATGTAAACTTACCGGTATTCATTTTGTTAAACGACAACAACATTAAATTACATATAATGTAACCTATTATCCCAACTGTCAAGATTTTAATATCCCGACATAAGTAATAAATAACCCCCAACATAAATGGGATTATATAAACAAAATTATTTTTCAGCCAATAACAAATCATCATTAAAGCTAAAAGTTTCCAGTATTTAGATTTAGAATGTTCCGATTCGAACAATAATATAGCGAAAAAGGCAGTAAAAACTGAAATAATATAACCTTCTTCCATGCCAAGTGTAAAGCTATTCTTGATTACTTGAGGGAAAACCAGGATAAATGAAATTGACAATATCTTAAGGTTCTTTTTCAAACCGGGAAAACGCCATACCAAAAGCAAAGAGTAATAAAATGGTATCTGCCAAATCAAATTCTTAATAAGAGAAATGAAATTTGTATCTTTTGTATGGAAAATTTTTGAAATTAAAACTATAAAGTATGGTATTAATGGCAGTCTATGGGCCTTAAAAGTTAAATACACTCCATTGGTATTAACTAAATTATAACTCTCAAATTTCCCTTTTTCTATTATAGACTGTAACAATTCGCCATAATAAAATGACAAATGGTAAATATCAGAACCTGCTTCATTAAAATTAAAAAAAACAAAAATAATCCATCCCCAAAGCACAAAAACAAAGTAAAAAAGAATTTTTCGGGTCATAAATTATTCCTGATTGTAAAGGCATTCTAAAATAGTCGACAAAATTATACACAAAACAAAGAAGATACAACTAATTTAGACGTTGCAAACCTGAAATAAGCTTAATCTGAATTTGCAGGCTTTATGACTAATAATTTAAATAGGCACATTCACTGTATAAATATATGAACAGATATAATGTCTCCAGCTTTTCTTTTATCTTTACCCACAAGAAAATACTTTTAATTACTTTTTAAATTCCTATGGCAAAAAAGACTACAAAACCAGAAGAAATCCAAATTGTCCCTGTATTGGTAGAACCATTCAGCCTTTTTACTGATTTTGATATCGGGCTATTCAAGTCTGGCAAACATTACAGGTTATATGAAAAAATGGGTTCGCATGTTTTGGAAAAAAACGGCCAGTCCGGAACTTATTTTGCAGTATGGGCTCCAAATGCATTATCGGTTTCTATAATAGGAAACTTTAATGGATGGAATAAGTCCTCTCATAACCTAATGCCCAGATGGGATAGTAGTGGTATTTGGGAGGGATGGATTCCAAATATTGGCAATGGCGAAGTATACAAATACGCGATTAAATCAAATTCAGGCGAAGAGTTGGAAAAAGGAGATCCTTTTGCTTTAAGATGGGAAGTACCACCCAAAACTGCCTCCATAATTTGGGATACCTGGTATGAATGGAAAGATGAAGAATGGATTAACAAAAGAAAAGATAGAAATTCATTAAAATCGGCTTTCTCAGTTTACGAATTACATTTAGGTTCATGGAAGAGAGACCCTTCTGATGACAATCGCCGACTTACTTATAGAGAAATTGCCCGTGATTTGGTACCTTATGTAAAAGATCTGGGTTTCACTCATGTGGAATTTATGCCTGTAATGCAACATCCATATGAACCAAGCTGGGGATATCAAATAACCGGATATTTTGCAGCAAGCAGCCAATTTGGTTCTCCACAAGACTTTATGTACTTAATCGAAGAACTGCATAAAAATGACATTGGAGTAATATTGGATTGGGTTCCCTCCCATTTTCCGAATGACTCCCATGGTATTTACCGATTTGATGGTTCAGCATTATACGAACATCAGGATCCTAAGGAAGGATATCACCCTGATTGGAAAAGCTATATTTTTAATTATGGCAGATATGAAGTACGCTCGTTTCTTATAAGCAATGCGATGTTTTGGCTTGACAGGTTTCATGCTGATGGCCTTAGAGTTGATGCGGTGGCTTCTATGCTTTATCGCGATTACTCCAGAAAAGAAGGTGAATGGGTACCTAATATGTACGGCGGTCGGGAAAATCTCGAAGTAATTTCACTTTTCAAAGAAATAAACCAAGAAATATATAATTCTTTCCCGGATGTGCAAACAATTGCGGAAGAATCAACAGCATTTCCTGGTGTATCCCGCCCGGTATATTCTGGTGGATTAGGATTTGGCATGAAATGGATGATGGGATGGATGAATGACACCTTGAGGTATTTCGAACGAGATCCTATGTACAGGTCATTTCATCAGGATGAAATAACATTCAGTACGGTATATGCATTTTCTGAAAATTTTATGTTGCCATTTTCTCATGATGAGGTGGTATATGGTAAGAACTCACTTTTAAATAAAATGCCCGGAGATGAATGGCAAAAATTTGCTAACCTCAGATTGATGTATGTATATATGTTTACACATCCTGGCACCAAACTCCTTTTTATGGGTGCCGAATTTGGCCAAAGTGCTGAATGGGATTTCCGATTTAGTCTGGATTGGCATCAGCTCGATTACGATAATCACAAAGGGGTCTCTAACATTATTCGCGACTTAAATAATGTATATAAATCGGAAAATGCATTAACCCAAAAACAATTTGATGCCGATGGTTTTGCCTGGAAAGACACTACTGATCGCCAAAACTGTGTACTTTATTTCTGTCGGAAAGGTGAACAAGAGACCGTTTATATCGTGCTTAATCTTACGCCTGTACCAAGAGAGAATTATTTATTGGGGGTTCCTGAGGAAGGGAATTATATTGAATTACTGAATAGCGATAATAAAGATTATTGGGGTTCAGGGCAAATGAACGAGTTGATGAAAACAGAAAATATAGCTATGCACGGTGATCAATATTCAATCTCACTAAATTTACCGCCACTAGCAGGTATAATTTTTAAAAAGAAAAAAGAATAAATTTAAATTACTTTAAAGAGTTGTACCTGTAATGGCTACAACTCTTTTATTTTTTAAGAAGATAATTTTTAAATGAATTAAATTCACTGGAAATCCCAACCGCTTTTTTCTCCAAATTCAATAATTCAGAAAGTCTTTCAGGTATTTCAACTTTATGATTTAGAGTAGGCTGCACCTCATCCAAAAATTTTGCATAATGAGCGGTAGAAAGAAAAACTCCTAACGTATCTGCTTCATTTTTATTAATATATTCTTTGAGACCCAAATATGCCACGGCGGTGTGAGGACAAACAGTATAATCGTATTTATTATAGATTTCAAGCATTGCTTCTCTGGTCTGATTATCATCAAACCAAAACCCAGAAATATTTGATCTTAAAAGTTCAATATTATTTTCATGCAAAGCCAATAGCCTAGGAAAATTGCTTGGATTACCAACATCCATGGCATTAGAAATTGTTGTTTCAGACGGGCTAATTGAATTGTAGACTCCTGTTTTCAAAAACTCTGGGACAACTTTATTAATATTTGTAGCGGCAATGAATTTATGAGTAGGCATTCCCATTCTTTGAGCAATTATTCCAGCACTTAAATTTCCAAAATTTCCTGAGGGCACACTAAATACTATAGGTTTACCAATTCCTTTTAATCTAGACCAGCAATAAGCATAATAAAATGATTGAGGAATTAATCGGGCAATATTTATTGAATTGGCTGATGCCAGGTTATGCTTCTGTTTTAAATCAGAATCCAAAAAGGCTGATTTAACTAGTCTCTGGCAATCATCAAAAGTACCTCTTACTTCCAAAGTACTTATATTTCCACCTAATGTAGTGAGCTGTTTTTCCTGAATCTCACTAACTTTTCCTGATGGGTATAATATTATTACTTCAATATTTTTATGACCAAAAAAACCTTGTGCTACAGCCCCACCTGTATCACCGGAAGTAGCGACCAATATGGTAATTTTTTTGTCACTTTTTGATAAATAATGAGCCATTATTCCAGCCATAAATCGAGCACCGAAATCTTTAAATGCCATCGAAGGGCCATGAAATAACTCTAAACAATACAAATTATCATTCAATTTAATCGTAGGTGACTCAAAATCAAAAGCATGGTTTATTATTTTTCCTAGGTCAGTTTTAGAAATTGAACCTTCAAAAAATGGAAAACTCATCTCTAAAGCAATTTCTGTAAAAGTCATTCCATCCGCATTATTCCAAAAGTCCGGCCCCAATACGGGAATTGACTCAGGCATATATAAACCATTGTCATCCGGTAATCCTTTAAGAATTGCAGTTTCAATATTTACATGTAAATGATTGTTTTTGGTACTATTAAAATAAATCATTTAATTTTCGGGTAATAAGTTATAAAGATATACATACGCTTTTTCATCAGAAATCACTTCAGCCACTTCACATAATTTAACCATTTTATGGTCACTTATAGCTACATATTTGTCTAAAGATGAATTTGAATAAATTATGGCGTTCTTACCTGTTTTTAGAATCAACTTTTGTACTAATTCAAAATTCATATCTTCCTTTGTTAATACTCTATCCCAGGAAATAAAAGATATTTCATCCTCATATCCGAAAGAATAAAAATATTTTTTACCCAAAGCTGTTGCCAGACCTTCAACCATAAAAAATGGTTTTCCAATCAAAATCCTATCTTTTAGATGTCCTTTTTGAATTATTTCGGATACCTTACTAATCCCGGAATATGGAAATTTATACTCCTTATATGTTGCACTTAATAAAAAAGGGAACTGAATGAGGAAAATTAATAAAAAAATAGTATTAAAAACAGGTGGTAATTTTATAGAAGTATGGATGTTTTGAAAAATCCAAATCAAAATTATTGCCATAATAAAAACATGGCCAAAATGCCTTAATGACCCGGGATAAACAAAATTAAAAAAAAATACTATTAAAGTTGATGTAATAAAAAAGGCTATTATGAAAGCATTTTTTTTAAAAAAGGAATACCATTTCTCAAAGAAGTACAAACAAGAAATTACTGCAATAAGAGAAGATAATAAAACCGAAACTATCAGTATATTTTTATTTAGTAAATGAAATATTGTCTTTAATTTATTAATTCTTACAATAAGTTGAGGTAAGATAATATATATTAATACAATACATAAAAGTATAATTAATCCAACAAAAACGTTTCTTAACAATTTTGGATCAATTTTACTATTTTCTTTAAAGTTTATATATAATAATGGCAAAAGCCCAATTAAAATAAAAATTACACATAAGTTGGTTAAACAAGCAAATAAAACAAGAAAAGAAGTTATGAAAAGGTTTTTTAAATCAAGCGGCTTAGAAGTATAATATGCAATTAAAAATAACAATAAAACACCAATTGCATAATTTCTTGCAAATACATTAAATTCATACAGAAAGAGATAATTAAATGTCAAAGTAAACTTTACAAAACGATTAAAATTACTTTTAAATAGTAAAATAATTACTGAAGAAATAGCAATAATTATATTTACCAATTGCATCAAAAATAGCGGCTGTGCAAAACTTTTAAGTGAAAACAGAATTAAATACCATAAAGGTGGATGACCTTCTAATTTGATATTCCCAAAAAGATCAAATACACTTGTACTCACAAATGCAATTTGAAAGGAATGATATTCATCCCTCCACATTTCATGATAAAAAAGAATAATAAAGGAAAAAAACACAAAAAAGACAATCAATACCCATTCGAATAATCCAATATTGATTCCAAATAAAAATTTCCTTATTTTAGAATATACCACTTAATTATTTTCAAGTTGTGTAAGAAATATAAAAATGAAACGCGAAGTACACCTAGTCCATATTTAACACTTCTAATAAAATTTATTGAAGAGGCTTCTGGGAAATATTTTGTTGGACAACTTATTTCACCAATTTGATAACCTTTATTACAGATTTGAGCAATTATTTCATTGTCAAATACAAAGTCATCATTGCATTTTTCAAAATTTATCGATTTCAAAACTTCAGTGCTATATGCTCTATATCCGGTATGGTATTCGGATAATTTCTGATTCATTAGTATATTTTGAGTAAAAGTGAGCATTCTATTAAAAATATACTTATATAGTGGCATTCCACCAACCAAAGCTCCTTTCCCAAGTATTCTTGATGCAAAAATAACAGGATACAGATCTTCCCCAATCATTGAAATTATAGCTCTTAAAAGCAATGGAGTATATTGGTAATCCGGATGAAGCATAACCACAATATCACCATCTAATTCTATAGCTTTTTTATAGCAAGTTTTTTGATTACCTCCATAGCCTAAATTTTTCTCATGTCTAATTACGTGATTAATACCTAGACTTTTTGCAACTTCTACTGTATTATCAGGACTTGAATCATCTACTAATACTACTTCATCAACAATATCATATGGTATTTCGTCTAAAGTTATTTTTAATGTTTTGGAAGCATTATATGCCGGCATTACAATAATTACTTTTTTGTTTTTATACATTATAAATTTAATTTGATAAAATATTATTAGAACAGTTCAATTTGTCAGAGGTAAAAATGAATTATACAGAATAAAAAAAATCAATAATCTTTCAAATTACCTATCAAGAATTGTTGATTAATGACCAGTAAATACAAACTATTTTTTGTAAAAGAAATTCTGTAAAATGACTACATTAGGGATAAATCATTAAAAATTTTCATTCATTTAGTCAAACTTTTTAAGTTTTAAAATGTAAGTTTAATAAAGACTTGACTTGTAAAATTTGAAAAACGAACATAAAAATGAATTTTTGCAAATTTATTGCTTTTTAATCAAAATGAAGCCTAATTAGTGTGTATATAAATATTCTGTCTTCAAAATTACTTAGACAAAATGAATTTGTAATATAGATTCAATGATTAAATTTCAAATTATTATTAAAACTCTTTCTGGTTTGGAAGACGCACTTAGTTGCGAAATAATTAAACTGGGAGGCTCTGAGGTAAAGAAATTAAAAAGAGCCGTAAAATTCTTAGGTGATGATAAATTATTATATCTGGCAAACTTAAGTTTAAGAACGGCATTACGTGTTTTGGTACCTATTAACGAATTTGAAGCACATAATCAAGATGAATTATATGAAGGTATTTACAATTTCCCATGGGAACAAATATTTACTAAAGAACAAACCTTTGCTATTGAATCTGTTGTAAATAGCCGAAATTTCAATAATTCTCATTATGTATCACTTAAAATTAAAGATGCCATAGTAGACAGGTTTAGAGAAAAATACGGAAGCCGGCCAAATATTAATAAAATTAATCCTGATATACTTATAGATGCGTATATTCATAATGATTCAGTGAGTATTTCATTAGATTCAAGCGGTATAAGTCTGGATAAACGTGGTTATCGAAAATTTGCCAATGAAGCTCCAATAAATGAAGTATTAGCTGCCGGAATCATTGAAATAAGTGGTTGGAATGCAGAAATTGACTTTTATGATCCGATGTCTGGATCGGGAACTTTTGCCGTAGAAGCAGCATTAAAGGCATGTAAAATTGCTCCCGGGAAAAACAGGAAATTTTCATTTCAAAACTGGCCTGATTATAATTATTCCCTCTTTTCAGAATTGAAAGATCGGCTTCAATCCGAAGAAACGGTATGTTCAGTTGGAATATTTTCTCGAGACATTGAATTAAAAAATCTTGAAATTATTGCTCTAAACGCCAAAAATGCAGGTGTTTCAGATTGTATTGATATTAAAAAAGAAGACTTCTTCACTTCAAAACCCATCGGTGCTTCTGGTTCAATATTTCTAAATCCTC
>JAHEBN010000268.1 GCA_024645245.1 Jiulongibacter sp.
TTTGATTAAAGGCAGATGCCCCACCGAACATATAACGCATATTAGTTACAGCACTGACATCCCAATTACCAATATTTTGATTAAAGGCAGACGCTCCATGGAACATATAAGACATATCTGTTACACTGCTCAAATTAGGCGTATCACTTGCATTCCCTGTCAAGTTATTACAGCCCTCAAAACCAAAAGCCATACTCGACCAAGTTATATCTCCCCATTGGTCAACAGAGAGTATTTTACTCTTATCACCACCACCACCAAAATATATTCTAGGAAAAGCCCCTCTGATGGCGACTGTGTAAGTACCTGTTACCCCATAATCATGCGTTACATTACCTGTTACGCCCAATTGGTCAAAAGTGCCATCATTGTTCCAGTCCACATCGTAGAGATAGCCTGAGCCTGTGGTCGGGATAGTAATAGAAGTGTTGTTGGAAGTACCTGCATTATCGGTTTTCCAAGTGGTGATGAAAGACCTGCCACCATAGCCTTGAATATTAAAATTATAAGGGTTTTCGTCCGCATCGTCATTGGCAATGTTGATAGTTGCTGTACGTATACCAATAGCCGATGGGTCAAAAGTTACTTGAAAAGTGGTAGTACCGTTGGTAGCTGCCACTGGCGAAGTAGGCAAAGCCGTAACCGTAAAATCTGATGCATTTGCACCGCTAATCACTACCATTGGCGAACCCGAAAGTGTTAAAGCTCCCACACCTGTGTTTTCAATGGTAAAAGTTCTGACGATAGTACCCGAAGCCACGCTTTGAGAACCAAAATCTGTATGGTCGCTTACTGAAGGTGTAATATCTCCATCAACGATAGAAACACTATTACCTTTGAGGTTGATTTCAGAGCAAACATTTGAATAAGTATCTCCAGTAATTGTCCAACCTTTATTGGTTATCATATTAGCTCGGGCCGCCTGCCCAGCACAATAGGTAAGTGGTGACGCATCTCCCAAATTTTTGTTGGTATATCCTGCAGTATTCCAAGCGATTAATATAGCATCATAATTGGAGCGTGATATGCCTGAATTATTAAAAATGGCTGACATACTTGTAGCATTGGCAATATTCCAAGCCCCAATGTTTTGATTAAAGGCACTTGCTTGACGGAACATATTGAACATATTAGTTACGGCAGAAACATTCCAAGCCCCGATATTTTGATTAAATGCAATTGCTCCATAAAACATTGAATTCATATCCGTTACTGCAGAAACGTTCCAAGCCCCAATATTTTGATTAAATGCAATTGCTTCATTGAACATAACAGCCATATTTATTACAGAACTGACATTCCAAGCCCCAATGTTTTGATTAAATGCAGTTGCACGTAAGAACATTCCAGTCATATTTGTTACGGCACTGACGTTCCAAGCCCCAATGTTTTGATTAAAGGCCGTTGCATTAGCAAACATACTTGCCATATTTGTTACAGCACTGACATTCCAAGCCCCAATGTTTTGATTAAAAATAACTGCAGTAGCGAACATTCTTGACATATCAGTAACACCGCTCAGATTGGGAGCATCAATGGCATTTCCTGCCAAATTGGTGCAGCCAGCAAATGCATTCGCCATACTCGTCCAAGCAATATCGCCCCATTGCTCTATTGATAAGATCTTTTGTCTGTCACCGGTAGTATTAAAAAATATTCTTGGAAAAGCCCCTCTGATGGCTACTGTATAAGTACCTGCTACACCATAGTCATGCGTGACATTTCCGGTAACACCTGTTTGTTCAAATGTTCCATCATTGTTCCAGTCCACATCGTAGAGATAGCCTGAGTCTGTGGTGGGAATGGTAATAGAGGTGCTGTTGGAAGTACCTGCATTATCGGTCTTCCATGTGGTGATGAAAGGCCGTAAAACCGCAACATTGACTGTACTTGTACCTGTAGATATACTTACAGGGCTTTCAGCAGCACTGCTTAATGTGGCCTTATAGGTAGTTATTTGGGCATATAATGCCTGACCAGAAGTAAAATAAAAAATAATTAGTAATAGACACAATACTGGTAAATCAGATAGATTTTTTTTCATAAATGGCTTAGGTTTATTGATTTTTTAGCCGGAGACGCTTATTCGTAAATTATTTTCTTTAATGGCATGCCGCACTCTCCAGTTAGGTTTTGGTTTATTGGGTGAATACTACTTTTCTCGAACTGCTTTTTCATCGATCAGGAACTGTGTTATTTTTGATTTAAATTAAAAACACTTTTGTCAAAAAGGGCCATCAAGATAAATTATTTTAAAGGAGATCGGTTTATTTTTTTCCTGTGGTATAAAAACCAAATTAATTGCCCGAATACCGGCAAAAAATTAGCTTTCAATAACTTTATTAATGAGTAATATACCAATCCTTTTTTCAGG
The DNA here is from genome assembly GCA_024645245.1 of Jiulongibacter sp. Taxonomy (GTDB): domain Bacteria; phylum Bacteroidota; class Bacteroidia; order Cytophagales; family Spirosomataceae; genus JAHEBN01. Next base: position 2,375 of record JAHEBN010000268.1, read on the forward strand.
ATTGATATGTAAAATGAAGGGTGTATTAAAAATGCGAATTGAAAATTATAATAAGTAAGAGATCGTTAGTAATTATTGGGCTAGAATTCTATAAACTTGTGGTTTTAATTAGGATTACCCGTATTCCCAGGCACTCTGATAAGCATAGATGGATTCGGCATAATTGATAAAGTCCTTGTAAAAAGAATGTGAAGCTAAAGTGCCGCTATCGCCTACCACAATCAATAGCTTTTGTGCCCGCGTCATGGCTACATTCATGCGGCGGATATCGGCTAAAAACCCGATTTCGGATTTATCATTGGAGCGGGTCAGGCTAATAAAAACCACCTCCCGCTCTTGCCCCTGAAAGCTGTCGATGGTGTTTATGCTGATTTTGTGCTTATGTCTTTGGAGTGATTCCGTTTGATTCAAAATATCATTCAAAATGTTTATTTGCTGCTTATAAGGTGAAATGACGGCTATTGAGGAGATGTGATTCTCGTGATTTCCCAAAATTTCTTTTAATCGTTCCATTACAAATAGAGCCTCCTCGGGATTGGTGGTGCTGGTACCTTCCAATTTTTCTTCAAAGCCTTTTCCTGCTGTATCTATAAATTTCAATGCGTAATTTAATTTTCCAATTGTATGATTGGCCACGCTTTGATGTGCTTTTAATTTATTTCCGTAAAAGACCTGGGAAGAATAGGCCATTATGCAAGAATTCATGCGGTATTGTTCTTCCAACAAAATCACAGCCTCTGGTCTTTTTTCGATTAATTTTTCAAAAAGCGTATTTTGTAATCCTTTTCGGGCGGCCTCTCCCGATTTTATGGTGGGCGGTAATTGGCAATGGTCCCCTGCCAGGATTACTTTCTTTCCTTTCAAAATCGGGATCCAACATGCGGGTTCAATACATTGGCCTGCTTCATCTATTATTACCGCATCGTATTCATTTTGCCTGATCATGTAATTGTTTGATCCAACCAAAGTGGCCGTCACTACGTCGGTTTTAGAGCGGATATCTTCGAGAATGTAATCTTCCAGTTTATCTACTTCTTTCATTATTTTATGGGCTTCCTCAAATAATGCCTTCCGTTGGTCACGCTCGGCTTTTCCAAAACTTCGTTTATACTTATGAGCCATGTTTTTGTATTCCGAAGCCTGTTTTTTCAGCCGTTTTATTTCTTTATGGGTCGGGTGTAAAGCCATTTTTTCTTCGATGGTCAAGTCACTTGTGTTTTCTGATACTCTTGCCGAATTTCCAATTCTTAAAACATTCAGGCCTTTTTGAGTTAACTTTTCAGCTAATAAA
>JAHEBN010000269.1 GCA_024645245.1 Jiulongibacter sp.
CCCTCACTTGGTGAGTTGGTTAAACTTGTTAATTCAGGTTTGGGCGTACTGTCGGGCTACTATTGGTCTTCTACTGAAGTGGCAGTTGCCGGTGGTCTTATTGCCGATCACGCTTTAGCTCTGGACGGAACCGGATTGACGCTGAATGACCTCAAAAATGTGCAACACAAGGTAAGAGCTATACGAAAATTCTAAATCTGATACCCTAATGAAAAATATTCCAATTTTAGCTATAGTTACCCTTATTAATGCCTTAACTCCCAATTTGATTTGGGCACAGGCAACCCGTACCTGGGTTTCTGGCGTAGGTGACGATGCCAACCCATGCAGTCGTACTGCCCCTTGTAAAACCTTTGCGGGTGCTATCTCCAAAACAGCGGCAAGTGGCGAGATTAATGTGCTTGATCCTGGTGGATTTGGAGCTGTTACAATCACCAAATCTATCACAATTTCATCTATTGGCTTTGAAGCAGGAATTTTGGTTAGTGGCACCAATGGTGTGAATATTAATGCCGCTGCTACTGATGTGGTAATTCTAAAAGGTCTTGATTTCGAAGGACTTCTGACTAGTTTGAATGGCGTGAATATTTTGTCAGCCAAGGATGTATTAATAGAAGATTGTACTTTCGATGGATTTAAAGCAGCCGGAACTGGCAATGCAATCAACGTAGCACCAACAGCAAATCCGGTAAATGTTGTTATTCACAATTGTAGAATTTCAAAATGCAATTCCGCTGTCAATGTTACACCTTTAGGTGCGGTAACAGCTGATGTAAATATTATTGGTGTCTTAGTTAGTTTGAATCTGGTCGGAATAAATTCCACGGGTACAGGAGCTTCAGTGCGGGTTTCAAATTCAAGTATTCTTAATAATGCTACTGGTGTCACAGCTTCCACCGGAAAGGTTATTTCATTTGGAAATAATAACATTGCCGGCAATACGAATAACAATGCCATAACTGTACTTTCACAACAATAGTAAGACTGCTGGAGCTAAAACATTTGAAGTTCACAAATGCATTAATTAATACGCAGGTATAATGATCGATTTAGCTTAATGATATCCGGGACTAATAATTGTGCTCTGTTAAACTACATTAAATACGAAAATTTCTTTTCTAAAATGCTTTTGCCGGTAAATTCTGAAATTTAACTACTTTCGCCTCCTAAATACAAATTCCTATGGGAGAGGCAGAAAAATTAAGTGAGGAAGAGATCAATCTATGTCTGGAGGTTTTGCAAAAACTAAATGCAGATACCAATCAGATTTTTGAAATCCCGGTGGAAAAACGCCTGTCTCTTTTTATGGCCGCGGGTTTGTTTTCCAAACCCGACCGACAAGAACTCGCCAGAAGAAAACGAGCTGCACGCAATCTGCATAAAAAGAAAATCAAGCAGAAAGATAAGGCCGCACGCAGTACCACGGGCATTCGCTCGGCTCGCGAAGCATCCATTTTTATTGCTCCAGCGATGATTGATCTTACTGGAAACACAAACGAAAGAACTATCAAATTTGAAACCCCGCGAGAATGCTACGTTTGTAAAAAAGACTTTGATATTCTGCACCATTTTTACGACACCATGTGTACCGATTGTGGCGATTTTAACTATGCCAAGCGATTTCAAACTGCCGACCTTAGTGGCCAGGTTGCTTTGGTAACGGGCTCCCGATTAAAAATCGGATATCATATCACTTTACTCCTGCTGCGTGCCGGTGCATCCGTGATTGCCACCACCCGTTTTCCGGTGGATTCCGCACTGCGTTTTGCCAAAGAACCTGACTTCGCCGACTGGGGAAACCGCCTGAAAATTCATGGACTTGATCTCCGGCACATTCCAAGTGTGGAGATATTTTGTAATTTTATTGAACAGCGATATCCGCGGCTCGACATTCTGATCAACAATGCAGCTCAAACCGTGCGAAGGCCGGCCGGATTCTATCAGCACATGATGCCCAATGAGTCGCTTTCTATGCAGGGATTGCCTCTTTTAGCACAAACTCTTTTGGCCGATCACGATGCCTGTTTGAGCGAATTAAGGAACCTGAGCCGTACTTTTTCAGAGAAAGAACAAAAAAATTTACCGGTAAGCTGGCACGGAAAACAGTTGGGAATCGGTTTGAGTGCTTCAGCCAGGCTTTCCCAAATCCCATACAGTATTGACGATAATTTAGCTGCTGAAGAAGTATTTCCGGTAGGTCATCTCGATGCGGATTTACAACAGGTGGATTTGCGGGAAACAAATAGTTGGCGGCTGAAATTGGGTGAAATTCATACCAACGAAATGCTGGAAGTGCAATTGGTGAATTCGGTAGCTCCGTTTGTGTTGTGCAATCGCCTGGTAAACATCATGAAAAAAGAAAATACGGGAATGAAACACATAATCAATGTTTCAGCAATGGAAGGGAAATTCCATAAATGGCATAAAGAAGACCGGCATCCACACACCAATATGGCGAAAGCCGCTTTAAACATGATGACGCTTACCTCCTCCTCCGATTTTGCCAAATACGGCATTTACATGAACGCCGTGGACACAGGTTGGGTAACCGACGAAGACCCTGCCCTACTGGCTAAACTCAAACAAGAACTGCACGATTTCCAGCCTCCGCTTGATATTGTTGATGGAGCCGCAAGGGTTTTAGATCCACTTTTTAACGGGATAAATACCGGAAAACACTGGTGCGGAAAGTTTCTGAAAGACTACCGTCCTACCGATTGGTAAATAGCGTTACCTGTTTTTTACAATGTGTTAAATTATTTAACTTTAAGTCAAGATATTTGCGATAAAAATAAATCGGGACATATCCATGATAAGCATACAAACCTTTAATAACGAAGAGGATACGCCTAAAATAGTCGAATTAATCTTGAATATTCAGCAGCAAGAATTTCAGATTCCGATTGGCATAACCGATCAACCCGATTTGTTGGAAATTAAAAATTTTTATCAACAAAATGCCGGCAATTTTTGGCTGGCAAAAATGGACAATAAATTAATTGGAACTATTGCCCTGATAGATTGCGGAGAAAAAACAGGAACCATTCGAAAAATGTTTGTGAGAAAGGATTTTCGCGGAAAAGAATGGGGCACTGCTCAATTACTTTTGGAGACTTTACAGCAACATGCTCTGGAAAATGGAATTGAAAAATTGTTTCTGGGTACTGTTGAGCGTCTGCAAGCAGCCATGCGGTTTTACGAAAAAAATGGCTTTGCCCGAATTCCTAAAGAAAATTTACCCCAGGTATTCCCACTTATGCAATTAGATACCCATTTTTATCAAAAAGTCCTATAAAAAATCACAGCTCAACAACTTCTGCATCTTTCTTTTATCTGATTTTTAAGCTTTTTTGAATTAACCGTAACCATTATGTAGAAGAATTCCTTTCTCCTGTCAGAATGAGAAAATACGCATAAGTGTGCATTTTTTACCCGATTATGCTAAAAAAAGGAACGTATAACCTCCTGATATCTACAGTTCCCCAACTATTTAAGGACGGTTCAAAACTTTTATTATTGGCTGAGTTACAAAACTTTTAAAATCAAATGAAAAAAATAATTGTATTATCAATTGCTATTAGCTCACTTGTATTATTTAATGCAAATGCTCAGGAAAATTCATGGGGACCGATGGTGGGTATAAATGGCTCGACGGT
>JAHEBN010000120.1 GCA_024645245.1 Jiulongibacter sp.
AAGATGATCACGATACACTAAATGACGATTCAGGCCCGGGAGAATCAATGGGTGAATTGACTTTTGAAAAAGGACAGGAAATTTTCCGTCAACAAGCTCCCATGTATGATGGACTTAGTTACCGTACTTTCCGTTGGGGAAAAGACCTTCAGATTTGGCTTACAGATGGTCGTGATTTCAGATCAGAAAATAAAATGCAAGACGGGCCAGCTAAAACAATTTGGGGAAAAGATCAAAAGGAATGGTTTAAGAAAACTGTGAAAGAAAGTAATGCTACCTGGAAAATTTTGGTAAGTCCAACCCCATTGGTAGGTCCGGATAGAAAACAGAAAAATGATAATCACAGCAATTCAGGATTTGCCCATGAGGGCGACGAAATCCGAAATTGGATAAAGGATAATGTTCCTGATAATTTTTTTGTGATATGCGGTGATAGACATTGGCAATACCATTCGGTTCACCCTCAAACAGGGTTAAATGAATTTAGTATTGGAGCGGCAAGTGATGAACATGCCCAGGGGAGTCCGGGTGAAGATAAAAATTACCATCGTTTTCATTTGGTAAAAGGTGGATTTATGTCCGTAGAATTAAAAAGGATTGGTCCGAGGAGTATTGTCATTTTCAAACATCATGATATTTATGGTAATCAGGTTTATTCTTTTCAAAAAGAGGTTGTAGTTCATTGATTTTTAAATGATTATGAATTCCAAAAAACTGTTCTTTATTACTTTTATTATTGTTTCTTCCATCTGGATCGATCCTGTTTTTGCGATTTCAAGAACTAAGAAAGACGAATTAATTAAGCGTAAATACACTTATTCTACACTTTCTGCTTATGAAAAGCAACTGTTTGACGAATACCTGAATGATGAGCTGGCAGGCCATTCAGATACGGTAGGTGCCATTTTAACTGAAGAGGCAAGTTTGAGAAATAAAACCAGAACTGCCGAGGCTTTACTTTTTCGAAATTTACCTGGCGATAAAGAAAATGCAGAAATTATTCTGGATTGGATATTACAAAATCAATATCAGGACCCTGAATCAAAAGTTTATGGGGTATGGAAAACGGGATTGAAAAACGACCGTCTTGATCAAAATTGGCGAGAATTTATAGGTTGTGATTTAATAATTGTCTATAAAAAATATGCTGAAATACTCAGTCCGGCTTTGCTTGATAGAATAAAAACAGGCCTGATTCATGCCGCTAAAGGTGCTCAAATTCGAAATGTGAGTGCAGATTATACGAATATTTCTATCATGAGTGCATTTTTAATGGATTTTGTTGGTTCTGAATTCGATCTAATCGATAATCGCAACGCTGGGCTGAAGAAAGCAAAAGATATTTATGCATTATATCAAAAAAACAAAACCTTCAGTGAATTTAACTCACCTACCTATTACGGTGTAACTCTGCTAGGACTTGCTTTATGGCGTGAAATGGCATCGTCAATTGAGCTAAGAATCATGGGTAAAGAATTAGAAAGTGCACTTTGGGAAGAAATCAGCAGCACCTACAGCCCAAATCTTAAGAATTTACCCGGACCCTACTTCAGAGCGTATGGAATGGACATGAATGAATATTTTTCAATCACAGGTATTTGGATTGCACTTGCTTTAAATAATCCCGATCAAGCCCCTTTACCCGCTTTTCATAGTCCAAAATATGGTGAAATGAGTAATTTTATAAGCATTTTAAATCTGGGCTTATCCTTACCAGCCTCCTCCTTGAATCTTCTGAAATCAATTAAAAAGGACAAACTTATAAAACAAGACGTATATAATTCTTATAATGGTGACAAGCTTAAAAAAGTGAGCATTTTCATATCGGAAAATTGGATGATGGGCGGATTGTGGGGAAATCTTCGCATGTGGAATCAGATTAAAACAGGAACCATTCATTGGGAAAATCAAGATGGGAAAATAAACTGGCTAATGATACTTGGTGATGGTAAACTTAACATTAAAGTAAATAAGAATGAAATGAATGTTTATGCTTCCAAAAATGTAAAAGAACATTTTGAAATATATGTTTATTCGAATAATACCACCAATGATAAATTTATTGGAAATCTTTGGCATTTAAATAAAATGGATTTAGGAATTAAAACTACTCTTCCTAATCCAACAATTACACGTTTGCCTGCAAAAGAAATATATCACAAGCTGGCAATTTCTGAAGCATATCAGGAGGTATTCGAGATAAAATTTCAGGTTCCTTCTCAATTTGATATTGAAAAACCATTATTAGTGATTTACCCGAAAATCAAACAGGACATAGATGAAATAGACAAATAATAATACGAAGCCATTCTGATTTTGAAATAAATATCTATTTTTAGCTAACCATAAAACACGGATGAAAAATGAATCAAAATATTGACCGTAGAGAATTTATCGGTAAAAGTGCCTTGTCTATAGGTAGTTTTTTCCTGGTACCCAGAAATGTATTAGGTGGCAAATCGGCATCAGGCCTTAAAATTTTGGCACCTAGTGACATGATAAACCTGGGATTTATCGGTACTGGAAAACAAGGTAAAGGTTTAACCAATTCTTTCCTTAATACAGCTGAAACCAAAATAACCGCTATTAGCGAAGTTTATGAAGCAAAGGCTCAATTGGCACTGGATAGAATAAAATCTATATATGAGAAAAATTCGAATTTAGGCTCGCAAGCCAAAATTGATTTATATACTGATTATCGGGAATTATTGGCCCGAAAAGACATTGATGCAGTTGTGATAGCCACACCCGACCATTGGCATGCGGCAATGGCAGTAAATGCCGCAGCTGCAGGAAAAGACATTTATTGTGAAAAACCGCTTTCGCTTACGGTAAAAGAAGGTAGAGCCATGGTAAATGCTAACCGTAAATACAATCGTGTATTTCAAACAGGAAGCATGCAAAGATCCTGGCCCGAATTCAGGCAAACAGCTGAATTGGTGAGAAATGGGTATATAGGTGAGATTAAACACATAAAAGTAAATGTGGGCCCGCCGCCTGTGTCTTATAATTTACCCTCGCAGGAAATACCATCCGGGCTGGATTGGCAGAAGTGGTTGGGACCAAACGAATTTCAGGTATTTAATGAGGAGCTAGCTCCACCTGTAACTCGGGATGTATTTCCCAATTGGCGATTATACAGGGAATTTGGCGGTGGAATGGTTACCGACTGGGGAGCACATATGTTTGATATCGTACAATGGGCACTTGATATGGATGATAGTGGCCCGACGGAAGTAATCGCTCCTGACAGCAGCACTAATTCGCCTTTAACTTATCGCTATACCAATGGTATTACGATGTCGCACGAAAATTGGGATTGGAATAATGCCATTCATTTTATGGGAACCGAAGGAGAAATTAAAGTTCAGCGGAAAAAGTTAGAAACCAATCCGGTCGAATTGTCAACCCGGGTCATTGGTGTGAATGAAAAGCACGTTTATAAAAGTGAGAATCATTATAAAGATTTTTTGAATGCTATTCGGATGAGGTCTAAACCCGTTTGTGACGTCGAAATCGGTCATAGAACTGCAAGTGTATGTAACATTGGCAATATCGCCTATCGATTGGGACGTTCTCTTAAGTGGGATCCGATAAAAGAGCAATTCTTAAAAGATAAAGAAGCGAATGCATTACTAGGTAGGAAAATGAATAAAGATTGGGGCATTAAAATCTAAATCAGACACTAAAAAAGCCTTTCCGGTTACTTGGAAAGGCTTTTTTTAGAATCTAAATTTAAAGTTACAATTCCTTTATCCGGATGTTTTTATAATACACTTTCTGCCCGTGGTGCTGAAACATGATGTGACCTTCGGTATCTGTTCCGTAATCGGGATTGTCCTTAAATTTGCTTTTTGCTAAAATGTTCTTTAATTCCTGACTTCCTATTTGAAAATCCAATACCTTTTGCCCATTCAACCAATGCTCGACATGTCCATCTTTTTGAAAAATTCTGGCTTGATTAAATTCCCCTATTGCTTTTAAATTTTTATTAACAGGAATTATTAAATCATACAATGACCCGGCCGAACGAATAGCTGCGGTATCATTAAAATGCTGATCATCTAAAACCTGAATCTCAAAATTTTCTAACCAATTAGGGCTGTTTCCATTGCCGGATTCCATTGCCATTTTTTCCTGAACGTGAAAAAAAACGCCCGAATTAGCCGCAGTATCCACCGCCCACTCGTATTCCAGGTCAAAATTCTTAAATCTTTGGGTGGTAATGATATCTATATTAGTAGTATCCGGATTAGTTTCTAAAATTCCATTATTCACATTCCATATTCCATTTGGAAATGTCTTCAGTTTATATCCCCTCAAGGCATCCGTCGAACCACCATCAAATAGGGTAATCCATTCTGAAGTCTCCTCTTTTTTTGAAGTACATGAAAATACAAAGAATGAAGCGAATAGAATTAAAATTGTTTTCATTAATTTTTTTATTGGTGTTGAATTTACCACAAAGTGGCCCTTTTTTATTTACTTCTATTGGAGAATCGATAAGAGGCTTAAATCTTTAGATATACCTTTATTTAATCCTGAAAATCCAATTCAAGCAATTCAGAGTTTCGGAATATCTTTTAAATCAATTCCGAAAATACTCTTACAAATACCATTGAGTTGATCGGTGCTTCCCTCAAAATGGTATGTCCTTTGAATATGGGTTAATATTTGTCCTTTTTTAAGTGCAACGGCCGGGGAAGAACTTTCTAATTCATAGAACTGACCCATCTGTTTTCCTAAGTCATTTGGTCCATCGTTATAAGCATTTATCACATCACCCTTATAGGGAAACTTCTGAATTTCCCACATCGAATTTACATAATCTGTCTCCTCGCTGTGTTCTATTTGAATAAGTGTTAAAAAACCATTTTTTGAATCATAACTACCAGCCAAAGGAATCAAGGCCTCTGGTGGGATTCCCAGTTTACCTCTTGATTTAGCATCTGCTTTGAAAAAGAGTAAACCATTCTGCATTATTAGCCTTTCCTTAGGGATTTTACCAAAATAACTATCGTTTATCAGCTCTTCTTTTCCTTTTTTAAACGGAATGATGATGGTGTTATCCTCCGAGCCTTTCATCATTCCCAGCAGCCAAACAGACAAAACTCCAGTCTGTTTATTCCAATCTTCTTCACCCGTATTAACCAAGGAGTTTGTGGTTTGATAAGCCACATAGGGTGTTTCATTTACAGAAATCCCTAAAGTATTCTCCACTTCGGCCTTAGCCAAAAGCGAAATTTCTCTTTTAAAATTAACCTTAAAATGGGTACCGGAGTAGTTTTGCAGATCAAATTCTTTCTGAAAAACAGCATGAGAATCCGAATTCTCCAAAAGATTATAAGGCTCGGTATCAATGGGAGCAGGCGTATGCCAATTGACCATTTCAAATGAATCACCTTTTTTGAAAAATACGGAAAACTGTCCACCTTCAGGACCAACCCAGAATCGCTCTTCACCACCATAAGCATTGAAGTGTTCATCTTTAAGGCCAGAATTAATCAAATCGTAATTTATCCAACCATAGCTAAATCCATCCATTCCAGCGGCACTGCTGGTAAAGACGCGACCCTGATATTTACTGCTTACGGCTACTTTCATTTTGTCCTTTGAAAGAATCAGAAGCATTGAATCTGATTTCAAGAATTCCATATCAGAGGCAAAAGTATCTTTCACTTCCATATTCATGTTTTCTTTACCAGTTTTCTGCTGACAGGAGATAATAGTAAAATAAAAGGCTAAAAAGATTAATTTATTCATGCGTACTTCATTGAATACCAAATATAAATAAATTTTAAAGAAACTGTTTACGAGGCTTCTTTTATGCTTAGAGCTATTCTTTTTCTGGAAATTTCTATTTCCAAAACTTTAACCTGAACGTGCTGATGAACGGTCACTACTTCATTTGGATCTTTAACAAATTTATTGGCTAAATGAGAGATATGAACCAAACCATCTTGATGCACACCAATATCTACAAAACAACCAAAAGCTGTAATATTGGTGACAATTCCCGGTAAAATCATACCTTCTTTCAGGTCTTCCATGGTATGTACATTGGCAAATTCAAACGCTTCCAGTTTTTCCCGGGGATCGCGGCCGGGTTTGGCAAGCTCAGCCAATATATCTCTTAATGTAGGCAAACCCACTTCCTCACTCATGTATTTTTTGAGTTCAATGGCATTTCTAAAGGCTTCATTTTCAATTAAGTCCTTGACCTTAACTCCGGAATCAGCAGCCATTTTTTTGACCAGATCGTATCTTTCCGGATGTACCGCCGAATTGTCTAAAGGATTGTCGGCTCCATGAATACGTAAAAAACCTGCCGCCTGCTCGAATGCCTTATCACCTAATCGAGGCACCTTTTTTAATTCAGATCTACTTTTGAAACGACCGATGGATGAACGGTATTCCACAATATTTTGTGCCAAACCCGGCCCCAAACCGGAAACATAACTTAACAGATGCTTAGAAGCCGTATTTAATTCCACACCCACCGCATTTACACAGCTTTCAACCACAGAATCCAGACTTTCTTTCAACATTTTCTGATTGACATCGTGCTGATACTGGCCAACGCCAATCGATTTCGCATCTATTTTTACCAATTCGGCTAAAGGGTCTTTTAAACGGCGACCTATGGATACTGCACCTCTCACTGTTACATCCTTTTTTGGAAATTCTTCACGTGCTACGTCGGATGCTGAATAGACCGAGGCACCCTGCTCCGAAACCATGTACACTTCGATTGGCTTTCCATTGCTCGTTTTCAAACTCAATCCCCTAATAAAGCTTTCCGTTTCCCGGCTTGCCGTTCCATTTCCAATGGCTATGGCATCGGGAGCAAGCTGATGAGCAATATCCCTGATTTTATGTTCAGCTTCCGACTTTTTATCTAATAAATAAATAACCGTATCCTGCAGTAAATCACCAGTTTCATTAAGCATAACCACCTTGCAGCCGGTTCGAAAACCCGGATCAATAGCTAATACTCTTTTTTGTCCCAGCGGGGCAGCTAAGAGCAACTGCCTTAAATTTTGTGCAAATATTTTTATGGCTTCTTCATCTGCTTTTTCTTTTGAAATATGGGCAAATTCCGTTTCTATAGAGGGATAAAGTAAGCGTTTCAGAGAATCTTCAATGGTTATTTCTAGTTGCTGCTTGCAGGCCGGCAACCCTTTCAGGTATTGACGTTCCAGAACAGTTATGGCCCTATCTGTATCGATATCCAGTCCAACTTTTAGAAAACCCTCTTCCTCTCCTCGACGAATCGCCAGTAAGCGGTGCGAAGGTATTTTGCTCAGCGGCTCAGAATAATCAAAATAGTCTTTGTATTTTATTCCCTCTGTTTCTTTTCCTTTTTTGACCTTAGATGTGGCCAAAGCCTCTTTTTCAAATAAACGCCTTATGCTGTTTCTGCTATCCATGTTTTCATTTATCCATTCGGCCATGATGTCACGGGCACCTTGTAGTGCTTCATCTATCGTTTTTACATCCGCGTTAAGAAATTGCTTGGCCAATTTCGTTAATTCCATTTCCCTTTGTTCCCATATCTTTTGGGCCAAAGGTTCCAGGCCTTTTTCCTTGGCAATAGTTCCCTTCGTTTTCCTTTTTTGTTTGAAGGGCAGGTAAATATCTTCTAATTCAGATAAAATAAGGGTTTCATCTATCTTTTTCAAAAGTTCAGGTGTCATTTTTCCCTGTTCTTCAATAGATGCAATTATGGTTTCCCTTCTTTTTTCTGTTTCGATTAGTTTTTCATAAGCTTTTTTTAAATCAGCGATTTGTACTTCGTCCAGTTCGCCGGTTCTTTCTTTTCGGTAACGGGCAATAAAAGGAATTGTAGCCCCTTCTTCGAAAAGTTCAATGGTATTTTTAACTGATCGACTAGATAAGGAAAGTGTTTTTGAAAGAAATAAATAATGTTTTTCGGTAAGCATATGCAACTATCGGACTTTTCCAGGAATCTTAGAAATACAAAAATCTTACAAATAATGAAAAAAGCCACGATACTGTTTTTAATCTTATCCACAATTTCAATTCTGAGTTGTGATCAGAAAAATGCTCAACCCTTATCAGGTAATCTTATTCTTGTTAGTGGCCAATCCTTTGGTTTTTGTATTGGTCCTTGTTACCAGACAATGAGCGTAGATTTAGCTAGCGGAGATGTTATTTTTTTGGTAAAAAATACAGAACTTAAAGGAAATCAAGGCGACCCCAAAGAAGAAACATTTAAAGATAAATTGAGTGATTCAGAATTACTGGAAATAAAAAACGCCTACCTGAAAAGTAATTTTGCACAACTCGACGAAGTTTACGGTTGCCCCGATTGTGCCGATGGCGGTGCCGAATGGATAGAAGCTATTGAAAAAGATAGCGGAAAGAAAGTTACTTTTGAATACGGCAATAGTGTAAAAGGCATGGAAAATTTGATAATTTTACTCCGCACAAAAAGAACAGAATTATCACAGAAATACGTAAAGACGGAATAGACAAATTTGATCTAATTATAATTGGTGGAGGAGCGGCAGGTTTTTTTGCGGCCAATGAAGCTATTAGCCAACATCCAAATAAAAATATCCTGATTTTAGAGAAAAATCGTTATCCTCTTCAAAAGGTCAAGGTTTCTGGCGGTGGGAGATGTAATGTGACACATGCCTGCTTTCAACCAGAGCAATTAATTGAAAATTACCCCCGAGGCCGGGAATTCCTGCTTGAGCCTTTTAAACGATTTGGGCCAACACAAACCATAAATTGGTTTGAAAAAAGGAGTGTTAAGATTGTGAAAGAGTCAGATGGACGCATGTTTCCGCAATCTAATACCTCCCAAAGTATTATTGACTGCCTCATGGAACCGGTAAATACGGGTAAAATAGACCTTCGACTTTCCACTACCGTTAAGCACTTTAAATTTGAAAATAAGCATTGGACAATTGAAATTGATAAACAGGAAAATTTGGTTTGCAAAAATCTGCTTATAGCCACTGGTAGCGATAAACACATTTGGACCTCATTGGCTGAAATGGGTTTTAAAATTATACCTGCTGCACCATCGTTGTTTACTTTTCACATTAATGATAAAGAGCTTCATAGCTTAAGTGGTACTTCCTTTACTAATATTCAGGTAAAGTTTGAAAATACAAGCATTAAAGCACCAGCTCTCATTACCCACTGGGGTGCTTCCGGCCCTGCAATTTTAAAATTATCGGCATTTGAGGCTTTAAGACTTAATGAACTAAACTATCAATTCAAATTTGAGATTGACTGGCTGCCCGAATATATGGAGAATGAATTAATTGATTTTTTCAAAAAACAAATGCTGGAAAATCCCAAAAAGAAACTGAGTTCAATTGCTCCTTTTGATTTAACTCAAAGGTTTTGGAAATTTATTCTGGATAAAGCGGGAATAAAAGAATTTCAAAACTGGTCGGAAACAGGTAAAAAACAACAAACTGAAATTTTAAAAAACCTGAAAAAAGCGAAATGGGATGTATCAGGAAAAAGTACCTTTAAAGATGAATTTGTAACCGCAGGAGGAGTAGAACTCAATGAAATTAATGCCGAAACATATGCTTCCAATCGTTTTCCTAATCTTTATTTTGCCGGAGAAATACTCAATATAGATGCCATTACCGGAGGATTTAATTTTCAGGCAGCTTGGACAGCCGGCTGGCATGTTGCACAAAACCTATAATTTTCATAATTAATCTACAATTCAATACAAAAGCGAGGGTTTGTTAAAATTTCTTTTCGCAATAAATTAAATATTTCGTTCTAAAATACTTAATTTGTATTCCGTATCAACCACCTATTTTCAGAAAAGTGACCCATTTAATTGAACGCTTTACAGAACATCTTAAAAAAGGCAAATACAATGCTCAAACGGTAGCAGCTTATCGTAATGCTATATTTGTGTTTTACAATTTCTTTCGGGAAATGCCTCAGAATAAAATGACCGATGAAGTGATCGGAAATTACCTTATAGATTTAGCGACAAAAAAAGAAGCACACGATGTACAGCAAGCAGGAAAAGCAATAAAATTATTCTACGAAGTAATTTTTGATAGAAAACTACCTCTTAAGGCTTCCGGAGAAAGTAAAGAAGAAAAGTTACCTGAAATACTGACCGTAGAAGAAGTGAAATCGATCATATACGCAGTTAAAAATATTAAACACCGATGCGTTTTACTTCTAATTTACAATTCTGGATTAAGAATATCTGAAGTACTAAATCTCAAACTTGGAGATTTGTCTCTGGAAAATAAAACTCTTACCGTACGAGGTGAAAAAAGAATTGATGACCGGGTACTTAGACTTGCACCTAATACAATAGAGTTTCTTAACAGGTATTTCAGAAAAGAGAAAATAACTGATATTTTGTTCCCTGGTGAAGGAGGTACTGCCTATAGTTCGAGAAACGTTCAATTATTTTTTCAAGCAGCACTTAAAAATTCCGGTGTTCAAAAAGATGCAACAGTGCACACACTTCGTCATAGTTTTGCTGTGCATTGCTTAGATAAAGGCATGGATATACATGTATTACAACAAATTTTAGGACATCGATTTTTGCAAACCACTTCAATCTACAATCAACTGACAAATCTGGAATATAAAAACCTTAGAAGCCCTTTAGAAGACATGAATCTTTTACAAGGCGAGCTTAGTTTTTCTCCCGACTGATCTGCAAATCCTCCATTTTTTTAGGCTTGATAGCATGTTCTTTTAAATCATTCCAATCTCTCCGAGATCTGGAAATATCGATGGCGGCAAAAATAGCTTCCAACATAGAACCTGCATCTGCTTCATTTTTACCCGCAATGCTATATGCTGTACCATGATCTGGTGATGTGCGTACAGCAGGCAATCCAGCTGTAAAATTAACACCTGAATCGAAAGCAAGCATTTTAAAAGGAGTGAGCCCTTGATCGTGATACATAGCCAATACCGCATCATATTGAAGCCATTGACGCGTTCCAAAGAAACCATCAGTTGGAAAAGGCCCAAAAATAAAATTGCCTTTGGAGCGGTATTCATTAATTACCGGTTCAATAATTTCTTTCTCTTCATGCCCAAGGAGGCCATTTTCGCCAGCGTGAGGATTTAAACCCAAAACCGCAATTTTCGGTTTCTGCACACCAAAATCTTTCTTCAAAGATTCCATCATCATGTCGAGTTTAAGGGCAATCTGCTTTTTGGAAATGTTTTGTTTCACCTTTTCCAATGGCAAATGTCCGGTTACCACGCCCACTTTCAACTCTTCACTAACCAAAAACATCAAAACCTCTTTTTTATCGAAAGCATGAGCCAGATATTCGGTATGACCCGGAAAATTAAATTCACCGGATTGGGTATTGTCTTTGGAAATGGGAGCTGTTACCAATGCATCAATCAAACCGGCTTTTAAATCTTCCACCGATCTTTTTAATGCCTGAAAAGCCAAAACACCAGCTTCCTTGTCAATTTTACCTAATTGCAAATCAAAATATTCTCCCTGATAGCAATTAATAAGACTCACCTGTCTGGGATTGGCCTGTCGGGCATTGTTTATGGTCATAAACTGCCAATCATTGTAATTAATCAGGTTTTTATATTTACTCAGGTGCTTTCCCGATCCGTAAATTACAGGATTACAAATTTTATTTATTCTGGGATTTGAAAGTGCCTTTATAATGACTTCAGGGCCTATTCCGTTGATATCTCCTATACTAATTCCAATAGTTGGGATGAATTCCGCATCCATAAAAATTATGGGTAAGTTTTAATGTATTAATTTTGGCCAAAGTTAAGCAAAACTAAGGACAATGAAAGTTTTGATTGTAGATGAAATGCATCCGTCGATTGTACAGATGCCCGTGGACTTGGGTTTAGAAGTTGACTACTTTCCAAATATCGCTTTGGATGATGTTAAAAAGCTGGTGGGGGACTACGAGGGCTTGATAATTCGCAGTAAATTCCCTATCGACGACACATTTTTAAAACATGCCGGAAAACTTAAATTTATAGGCAGGGCAGGAGCAGGACTCGATTTAATCGATTTGCTTGCTTGTGAAAAAAGAGAGATCACCGTATTTGGGGCAAATGAAGCAAATAAAGTAACAGTAGCTGAGCACGTAATAGGCATGCTTTTGGGATTATTAAACAAGCTTTTCCTGGCAAATGATGAAGTTAAAAATGGCATTTGGAACAGAGAATCTAATAGAGGGGAAGAACTTTATGGCAAAACGGTTGGAATAATTGGTTTTGGAAACAACGGAGCTGCCACAGCAGAAAGGCTTGCTGCTTTCGGATGTAAAGTATTAGCTTATGACAAATATAAATACGGCTTTGGCTCGCACGCAATAAAAGAATGTGAGTTAAAAGAAATTTATGAAAAAGCTGAAATAGTAAGTTTACATATTCCGTTAACCAAAGTGACCAATAAATGCGTGAATAAAGACTTCTGGGGGAAATTCAAACAAAATATCTTTTTTTGTAATGCATCGCGTGGCGAAATTGTTGTTTTGGATGATCTGGTAGATGCCCTAAAATCGGGTAAAGTGAGAGGAGCGTGCCTGGATGTACTCGAAAATGAAAAGATTAATACCTTAAATGAAAGACAGCAGCTTAATTTTGATTTTCTTCGAAAGAATGATAATGTGATACTTACCCCACATATTGCCGGATGGTCTAATGAGTCTTATGTAAAAATAAATAATGTCTTAAAAGATAAAATAAAACGTTTTTTAGAGAATGAATAAACCAGCAATACTCTTTTTGTTTTCTGTTCTGATCATTTCATGTAATAGTGATAATAAAAAGGAATCTCAAACCCAACAGGTTCAAAATGTTACACCAACATTAAACTATGAGTTGGTAGGTACCTTACCGCATGATATCAATTCGTTTACTGAAGGTTTACTGGTACAAGATGGGAAAATATATGAAAGCACAGGGTCGCCTGCAGAATTGCCTTTTGCCCAATCGCATTTTGGTATATTGGATACTACATCGGGTAAAATTCAGGTAAAGGCAAGTTTGGACAGGAATAAGTACTTTGGAGAAGGCCTAAATATAATCGACGGGAAAATTTACCAGTTGACTTATACTACGCAGACCTGTTTTGTTTATGATGCCAAAACTTTTAAATTACTTAATACTTTTAAATACAATAATCCGGAGGGTTGGGGCTTAACCAATGATGGTAAAAATCTGATAATGAGCGATGGATCTTATCGGCTTACGTATATCAATCCGGCTGATTTCTCAAAAATAAAAGAGATAAATGTAACGGAGAATGGCTATGCGATTGAAAAAATAAACGAACTGGAATATGTAAATGGTTTTATTTACGCCAATGTGTGGACTACAAACCTGATTCTAAAAATAGACGCCAATACAGGTAGGGTAGTGGCCAAAAATGATTTCGGAAATTTATATCGGGATGCCCAGCAAAACAATACTGGTATTATGGAGATGAACGGAATTGCCTATGATCCGGCAAAAGACGAATTTCTATTAACCGGGAAACTTTGGCCTAAGATTTATCGTGTAAAGTTTAAATGAAAAAATTGTAAAGGAATTTAAAAATAATTCATAAACAAAACTCATTAAATATCCCCACCTACTTTTAAGCCACTGGGCACGTTTTCGGGTATTGTCTTATCAAAACTATCATCGTTTAAAGTATTTAGAAACTCCACAATAAGTGAAATGTCTTTAAAATTTACCTTTAAATTATCAATAAGCGGATCCACTTGCTTTACCTTATTATTCTTAATCTTTC
>JAHEBN010000270.1 GCA_024645245.1 Jiulongibacter sp.
TAAATGTTGCAAGTCCAAAAATAGCCGCATAGATCATGGGTGGAGGTACAAACACACCTGGATTATCTTTTGTTTTCATGATACTGTCTCATTTTTGTGAAAAAAACCGAGTTGCATCATCGCTCCAAATCGATCAGGGATTCCCCAGTGCTCAACTAGCATACCATTCTCCAATCGGAATATATCCATGATGTCAATAGATATTTGTTTTCCAGAGGGAGCCATATTCATAAATTGACCGGTTTGAATAGCAGTCGCTTTGTAATATGTCCAAATAAAATCTCCCTCTGTGGTACTCCTTTGCAAAACATATACTAGATGGGAAAGACCTTTGTGTATCTGAATGACGGTATTTTTGAGCCCCTCTTTTCCATTTTTAGCACCAAATTGATGTTCGATAAAATTTTCACCTACATACTGGTCGATTACTTGAAGCTTGGCCTTACCAAAGCCTTCTTCCATAATTTTCCTTATGATTTTCAAATATTCAGCATTCTTCATGAAGAAAATATCTTTGATTAAAACAAAAATTAATGTCAGATTGCAGTGTATTGATCCGCATTCCAAAAGTAGATATACTTCCAGCCTGAATTTTAGGAAAAAAACGACATTATTTATCCGGTGGGAAAATCTCCATAACCACTACTTTGTTTTTTCAACAGCGTGCCCGGAGGAAAGTCGGCAAATTGCCTAAACTCACGTAACAAGTGAGAAGAATCGTTGTATTCGCACTCAAAAGCTATTTCTGACCAACTTTTTTCCGGGTATTTGTTTTTGATCTTCATCGCATTTTCAAAACGAACGATACGGATATACATTTTTGGCGAAAGACCAACCCGGGTGACAAAATTACGCTCGAACTGCCGGAGACTGAGGCAAGCCCTAGCAGCCCATTCCAACAAACTATATCGAGCATAGGGATCAAGCATTTGAATCGCGACCTGGTCAATCGGTTCTTCCGGAGCAATTCCCTCTTTTATTCGTTCATCCAGAAAATGAGAAATAACAGCTATCATATCATCATATGAAGTCAACTGAGTCAGGTTATCATAGAGTGAGTCAAGACCGCTTGAAAAAAAGTCAGCTGCATTCAATCCTTTATTGAGAGTATTCCGCATCGGAACCTTAAGTAAACGATATAATCCGGTGGGTAAAAAAGCAACCTTGATCATCAGATAATCGCTTCCGAACTTCAATCCAACCGGTTTATTTTTAGGCCCGGTAATATTGGCTCCGTAGGCGGCTTGACCCTCAGCCTCAAGGGATTCGAAAACGATCACCCGGTCACGAGGGTAGAAATAAAGATTTTGTTCGGTATTTGCCAGGCAGGTGATCGATGGAGGAGGAAGGTTTTCTGCCTCATCCCATTTTATATGCAAAATTTGAAACTCACGGATAATGTGCTTTTGAACATCCGATGGTAAATAACTTCGAAAGAACTTCATTTTTGATTATTTGGAAGGTTCATTCAATGTAACAAAAATTGACACAGGAAAGGAAATTCTTAGGCTATCCTAGCTGGTAAAATCGGACCATCGGATAAAATCATTCCAGAAGATTTTATTGGGCCGCAAAGTCACTAAATCGCTAAACTCAGTGAATAGCATAACCCCACTTTTAGATACCCAAACTTTGCGGCTTGGCGTCTTCCAAGCCACCATTTGAATAGATTTCTATCCGCATATCTTATTGGGTGGCAAAACTAAGTCCAATGCATTATCCCATTTTTATTCATGCCCAAAACTTTGCGGCTTGGTGTCTTCGTAGCTGAGCCAAATTAACTTTGTGGTATAATAAATTTGCGCAGTTAAGTAACTGCCTATATATTTGCAGTCAAATAGCTGCAGATATGAAATCTAGGAGAGATGTATTTCAGGCCATAGCCGACCCTACCCGCAGAGCCATTATTACTTTGGTGGCGATCCAGGCAATGACTCCGGGCGCAATAGCAGAACATTTCGGCTCATCCAGGCAGACCATTTCCAAACATATTCAAATACTCACCGAATGTGAACTCCTGGAACAAGAACAGAATGGTAGAGAAATTTACTACCACCTCAATGCAATCAAGATTAAGGAAATAGCCAATTTCATTGAACCCTTTCGAAAATTATGGGAAGAGAGGTTCAACAAACTGGAATCCATTATGAAAAAATACCAAGCTGATAAATAGACACCCCATGGAACTAAAAACAAAAATTAAGGCTGAAAATAATAAGCAAGAAATCCATATAACACGTGAATTTGATCTGCCCGTAGAATTACTTTTCAAAGCTTATGTAGAACCCGAAATTGTAGAACAATGGATGGGTACCAAGGTCTTAAAACTCGAAAATAAAAAACATGGCAGCTACCAATTTGAAACTACCGACCCGAAGGGAAACAAGCACCGATTTAATGGAGTCATTCATGAATTTAACCCAACCCATCAAATCATCCGGACCTTTGAAATGGAAAATACTCCTTTTCCTGTGCAACTTGAATACCTGGAATTTGAAAAGCTCACCGGAGATCGAAGTAAACTAACCATTCAGATCATTTATAAATCAGTAGCCTCTAGGGATCAAATGCTTCAATTGCCTTTTGCCCAGGGTC
The DNA here is from genome assembly GCA_024645245.1 of Jiulongibacter sp. GTDB lineage: Bacteria > Bacteroidota > Bacteroidia > Cytophagales > Spirosomataceae > JAHEBN01. The sequence continues at coordinate 2,596 of JAHEBN010000270.1, forward strand.
TAAATATGGCTCATAACCGGTTGGAGGAAATTGTTCTAAAATTAGGCTAGGTGCCAACTTAAAATGCAGCGGTTATCAAGATACTTATGCGAATAAAAATAAATTAAAACCTAATTTCTCAAATAAAAAATTATGAATATACTACTTTGGGTTCTTCAGATTCTTTTAGCCCTGCATACCGTCATGGGTGCCGTGTGGAAACTTTCCAATTCAGAGCAAATGGTGGATTCCCTGAAAGCAGTTCCGCACGGTGTTTGGCAATTACTGATTGTGATCGAACTACTTTGTGCAGTCGCCTTGATTATTCCGGTATTTGCAAAGAAATTTGGAAAATTGGTTCCCATCGCAGCTCTCGTTATTGCCGGAGAAATGGCACTATTTTGCATTGTTCATTTGACATCCGGTGAGGCAGATAACCATCCAATGATCTATTGGTTAGTTGTAGCTGCTATTTGTATCTTTATTGCCTTTGGTCGATCTAAACTTAACCCTTTATAATCAATCCAAGCAGACTATTTGTCTGAAGAAGCTACTGAGATAATCGATTCCTGCATCAACCAGGGGAAACGAAGATCAAGATAACTAGGAAGTCCGATCACTTAATTTTTTTTAAAAGAAATTAGTATGAATCCGAAAGTCGATTTTTATTTCAATAAAGCCGAAAAGTGGAAGCAAGAATTCGAAAAATTGCGCGCAATCATTCTCGATTGTGGGTTAGATGAAAATTTGAAATGGGGTCATCCATGTTATACTTACCAAAAAAATAATATTATACTGATGCATGGATTTAAGGATTACTGTGCACTCCTTTTTTTCAAAGGTGCTTTGCTTAACGACACTAACGGTATTTTAATCCAACAAACAGAAAATGTACAAGCAGCGAGACAGATTAGATTCACCAATCTCCGGGAGATTATAAACCTGGAAACGCAGATAAAAACCCACATTTATGAAGCCGTGGAAGTAGAAAAAGCCGGTTTAAAAGTACCCTTAAAAAAGACAAAAGAGTATGACATTCCGGAAGAATTTCAAACCATACTTG
>JAHEBN010000121.1 GCA_024645245.1 Jiulongibacter sp.
CTGATTTATTTATCCAATCGCAAGTTTTAATGACGCGGCTTTCAAAATCCTCCAAATAATCAATCGAAAGACCTTTTAATGGAGCGGCTTCTCCTATACCAAAAGTTCTTTCCTCTTTTTCATCCCAAATTTTAATGAACCAGGAGTCCTTATTTTTTAAAACCCCACGCGAAGTTCCGGCATCGAATTTAAAATTTAGCGTATGTTTGCACGATGTACTTTTTAGAGCCATTTTTTATGAAGTTTTTAAGTATAATTCTTTTGCCAATTACCAGTATTTATACTTTGATTACAACAGTTCGAAACAAATTGTTCGATTATGGTATTTTCAAAAGTACGAAATCGGCGGTTTTTACAATAAATGTTGGTAACCTTAGGGTAGGAGGTACAGGTAAAACACCGGTAAGTGCCTGGTTATTGACAAACATTAATTTTGCGAAAAAGGCGTATTTAAGTCGCGGTTATGGACGTAAAATCAAAGGTTTTTTTAAGATAACTTCTGAAAGTACTACAGCTGAAGTAGGAGATGAGTCTAAAATGCTTTTTAATTTATTTGAAAATCATTTTCTTTTTGCTGTTTGCGAAAATCGAAATTTAGGGGTTTCCAAAATACTGGAATTGAACCCGGAAATTGACCTGATAATTTTGGATGACGCTTATCAGCACCGCAGCATACAACCGGACATAAATATGATGCTAACCACCTGGGAAATGCCTTTTTTTAATGATAAAGTATTACCATCAGGTAGGTTGAGAGAAAAAAAAACGGGTGCAGCTCGGGCAGATGTGATTCTGGTAACTAAGTGTCCGGAACTAATTTCTGAAATAGAAAAGAAAGAGTTTTTAACTAAAATAAAAAAGTATTCGCAGGCAGAAGTGTTCTTTTTGCGTTTTTCTAATACCGTTCCAATTAATCAATCTAATAAAAAACTAATGGCAGGAAGCGAAATCGGGATAATATCGGCATTAGCACTGAATGAAGCTTTTCAGAATCAATTATCAATCGATTATAAACTTGTTGCTAAATTTCAAAAACAAGATCACTATCGTTTTTCCCGCAAAGAAATTGAAAAATTATTTACGGAAAATCCAGGTTTACCCTGGGTCACTACCCGAAAAGATTTTGTGAAGATCAAAGAGCTTTTAAATATGGAGGAACTGAATTTAATCTATGTAACCGATCAAGAGGTGAGCTTTAATGAAGCAAAAGATAAATTTATCGGGCTTGTTAAAAAGGCTTATAATTCTCAACTGGTAATAACTAAATAATGGAATAAGTAGTAAATTGCGGTTGAATTTAAGATTTATCTATGCGAAAAAGCAGCCTACTGCTACTGATATTTATTCTGATTTCTCCCTCCTTGTTTGCTCAAATATTGGATGACAGCACTAAGCAAATATATGGACCAAAAACCACTGATTTTCTTTTTGAAGAGCAATTCATCCAAAATGATACAAGCTATTCGCATCCGGATACCACCTTGGCTAATTTTCATTATTTCAATATAGCCAATAAAAACTTGGGGCTTTATCAGGATTTAGGAAACGAAGGAACAGCCGCCAAATATTATTATATCAAGAAGGTGGAAACTATTTATACCGAACCTGGCTATGATGCTTTCAAATTGTACGAAACTGAAATCTCTAAAATAAAGTATTACCGCACCCGGTCACCATTTACTAATATGGCTTATACGCAAAGCACCAATGGGTTGGGAAAGCTTGGTTTTACACATGCTCAGAATATAAGTCCTAACTGGAATTTCGCTCTCGACGTAAATCGAATTACCTCATCTAAGCAATATTCGGCACAAACTCGTGAGGATCGATTGGTGGATCATTGGGATTTTACATTTAACACCAATTTCAAAAGTAAGAATAGTAAATATCAACTTTTAGCCGATTTTCTCCATTTCAATCATAAACAAATAGAACAAGGTGGAATAGTTACTTCATCCGATTTACCAACCGATCCTACAAACCTGCTGGCAGATTATAAAACAAATTATCAACAACTTCTCTCTGGAATAAATAACAGAGAACGAAGGAATAATATTCACCTCATGCAGCAATACAAATTTGCATCGGGTTTTCAAGCTTTTCATATCTTGGACATGCAAAGGCAAAAGTATTTTTATAATGACAATAGTTTTTCAAACAATTACCTTACAAATGTATATGGAACTTTAGACTCAACGGTAAGTTCTATTGATACGCTTCGAACCTATAATAGGTTCCAAAATCTTCAAAACAAGTTGGGCTTTAAAGGACAATTCAATGGGTTTAACTATGTTTTAAGCCTTACGCAACGACTTTACAGCTTAAAGGCTATTGCCTGGGCTGAAAACTCCAGCGGATTAAGATCCGAAACTGTAGCGGCATTAGATGCCGGATACCGGTTAAAAGAAGATAAAGGACAGCTTTCTATTAATGCGGCCTTTTCAAGCAATGCTGCATATCTGATTGGTGCACATTTGAAAGTAAAAGATTTCAATCTCGAATTCAGGCAAAGCCTTAAACCTGTTTCCCTAAGATATCAAGCCTTTGACAGCGAAATAATTAATTGGAATAATGATTTCAAAAAGACCTTTACGAATCAGTTCACAGCTACTTATTCCTTTAAAAACAGGCGGTTTGAATTCGCTCCCGGATTCAATCTAAATGTATTAGACAACTATATTTACTTTGATCAATTTCAAAAAGTTACTCAAAATAGTGGTGTTTTTAGTGTCCTAGATTTAAATTTATTCACAGCCTATCATTTTAATAAGATCAGCTTGAGTAATTTTCTTGTTTTTGCAAATAGTTCTAATTCTGCCATTTACCGATTACCCGAAATAAGCAACAATACAAACATTGAATGGGAATTATTGTATGCCAAAAAGCTCAAACTTTATATAGGAGCAGATATTTTATACAGAAGTCAGTACCTGGCGGATACCTGGTCTCCATTTTTACAGACTTTTTATCTGCAGAATAATCAGAAAGTTCAGGGTTATCCTTTGGTTAATGCTTACATTAACTTTATGATAAAAACAGTGAAACTGGCTTTTGGTTTTGACTACCTGAATCAGGGGATTCCAACTAATGGCTATTATACTACTCCGGGTTACTTGGGAATGTCCCGAACTTTTTACATCAAGGTAAACTGGCCGCTTTTTGATTAAATCTCTTCTAAAATACTGTTATAAAACACAAAATTACCTCTGAAAGCTTCAAATAGATGTAAGAATTCATCTAACGATTCATTGGAAAACAAAGCAAGTTTGGCTTCACTTTCAAAATATAATTGGATAGCCACAGTATCACCCCCGTTTTCTATTTCATTTCTCAATTTAAAATAATTGAAATGGCTTACCGTATCAGATTTATCCAGAAAAGACTTGCAACTATTTTCTAAGACATGGCAAAAAAGCAGATAATGCGAGTAATTCACATTGAAAGTAAAATTGGATAAAATCACAAAATATTTTTAAGAATGTGAAGAAATTTCATTTTTATGAGCAAATTGACGTACAAGGTAATAAGCTCCAAAAATTAAACTGGTAAAAAGAAAATCACCACTGAGCATATTGCGATAAAAAGGTAATCCTGCCATATAAGATGCTAATTGACCGCTTATAGTATGCGGATAACTTGCAAATTCAATATTACTGCTGGTTTCCGGATAAAAGAAAACACAATTAGTTATCAGGAAAAACAACAAGGATGAGCCTAAAACTCCTACTATCAAATTCTTAATAGAAACCTTTGAATTTAAAATTGAAGTACCGAGCCAAATCATGGCAGCAATGGAAAAATAAACCAATAGTGATCCTTGGTGAAAACCCTGTTCACCACTCCATTCTATTACTAAATCACTAAGTAACATCGCAGAAATTGGCAGTAGAAATTTCAAATATCTGTTTTCAACGTAAGCAGCTGAAAAAAGACATATTGCGGTCAACGGGGTAAAATTCATAGGATGAGGAATTAATCTACTTAATGCCGCCAAAAATACTAAAGCTACTAAAATCAATATATTGCCCTGATTTTTCTTCATATCATTTAATTATATCCGCAAATTTATTCATTCTCAAATCATTTATCACCTAAAAATGCAATAATTTAACAGATTTGACTGTTTGGAACAATAATTGAAATCAGCTTATCTATATTTGTAATAAGTGTATTACGATTCCTAATGAGCCCTAAAAAGTATTTCTATATTCTTTTATTTTTAAGCAGTAACATTTGCTTTGCACAAAGCTTTTTAGGTATTTCCTCAAGTAATTATGGCGGTACAAACGCACTTTTCCTTAACCCTGCCAATGTAAGCGATTCACGGTCCAAACTTTTTATTAACCTGGGTGGCATAGGTGCTGAGCTACAAAATGATTATGCCAGATGGGCTGCTCCATATGATATGCTTCAATTATTTACAAGGACGGTTCCCGGAAAATATAAATTAACGTCGTCTGATAAGCCCTTATGGAGACCGGAATATTATCAATTAGCTCAAAATGGGGACGGATTTTCCGCCTTTATAAATGCCGAAGTCCGAGGGCCTGCTGTACAATACAGTATTCCTGAAAAAGGAATGGGAATTGCGGCTGGTTTACGTTTAAGACTTTTCAGTTCATTAAGCAATAACACCTCCGACGAAATAGGTGAAATGATTTTAAGGGGTACTAAATATGTGGCTCCAAGTAGCCCATTTTATGAAAACTCAAATTTTTTATTAAACACAGGCCTTTATAATGAATATTTCCTAACTATAGGCAAAAATATTATTGATGATGATTCGAGATTTCTTAAAATCGGTTTAACCGCCAAACGATTTACTTCTAATCTGCAAATGAGTATAGAAGGTAAAAATTTAGACTATGTGGTATCTGAAGATCCTTTTGATCCTAAAAAACAATCAATCACTTTAACAGAGTCACATGGCACCTTTACTAATGCTGATTGGATTTTTACTCCATCAGTGGGTTGGCTATATAATCAATTAAACAATATACGGGGTGAAGGCAATGGATTTGGTGCTGATATCGGATTTGTGTATGAATACCGCCCTGATCACATGAAATACAGATATCGGTATCGGGGGCAGGTTTTCGCAGATCCACAAAAAAATAAATATAAATGGAAATTTGGTGTTGCAATTACCGACATAGGTTATCTAAAGTTTAATACCATAAAGGGTGAAGTGAATGATGTTTTTAATATTATAAATCCGGGAGATTTTAAGAAAATCAAATCGCCCACAGATTTTATTTCACGTATTGAAAAATTGTACAATCTTAATCCTGGAATTTACGATAGAGGATATACCGTTTATATGCCTGCAACGGTAATCAGTAATTTCGATTACAAAATTCGGGAAGGATTTTACTTTACAGCTATTTGGAGACAAAGAATTTTTAACCAAAATAGGGTAGGACCTTTAAATTATTCAGGAATAAATCTTATTCCACGTTTTGAAAGAAAGTACCTTGAGTTTTCATTTCCGATAAGTCTGGAGAATGATTACAAAAACCTCAATTTAGGTGCAACTATGCGTGCCGGACCTTTTTATTTAGGATTTGATAACTTTACCGGTTTGTTCAGATATGGTAAACCCAGAGGTTTATCGGTTTATTCTGGCTTGTTTTTACCATTGTATTATGGTTTACCATCCAACCCCTTAAAATGCTATTTTGAAGAAAAACATTTTTCCAAAAATAGGAAATCAAAATTCAAAAAATAAGCTTTTTTTTTAAAAGTGACGATGGGGAGATTCGAACTCCCACAGGCTTTCGCCCACTACCCCCTCAAAGTAGCGTGTCTACCAATTCCACCACATCGCCTTTAGGTCTGCAAAACTAATTCTTGAATTCACAATTACAATTTACTTTCTTTAAATTTATTGCTCAATCACCCATAAGTCATCCGCTTTCAGATAAACAAATTGCTTTTGATAGATTATACGATACCAAATATCCTTTTTACCAATAATGTTTAATCTATTGCCTGCACTTATGTTCCCCACTACAGTTGCTCCAGCAGATGGTCCGTTTCTTAAATAAGCTTTATCGGTTTTAACAATCCCGATTTGATATTTATCTGTAATGTTAACCAATAGTATTAATCCAATAATATATGCTGTTAGGGTATATTTATGAGCCCTGTTTATTTCCTGATTTTTATTTTTTTTAATCCAAAGAACAACAAACACATAAATACCGGTTACTAAAAAGAGGGCAAGTATCCACTTGAAATATTGCCGGTAAAGCATCAGGAAAAAGTTTAAATCGGTACGATCATATCCTGAAAACCCATTTTCTTTTGCCAATAAGTTTATTTTATCGAAAACCTGATCCGATGGATTTAATAGATAAAATCGGTTAAGGTTATAGATCGTTTTTACAAAATCTCCCTGTTTTTCATATATATAGGCTAGTTTCAAATAAGCATTTGACTTATTAATGTCATGTTTAGCCAATAAATCTTCGTAATAAATTGAAGCTTCCGAATATTTTTTTTCACTAAATAAAGAATCTGCCTTTTCTGTTAAAACCGATTGAGCCTGACATTCAAGCATTTGAAAGAAAATGGAAGAAAACAGGAAATAATATTTCCAAAACTTATTTTGCATTACAATAACAATCACCTAATTTTGCACTCGCATTTGAGAAACGAATGATATTCTGAATCAAGTCGCAAGTTAAATAAAAGATTCCGTAGCTCAGCTGGTAGAGCAATACACTTTTAATGTATGGGTCCTGGGTTCGAATCCCAGCGGGATCACAAAGCCATCCAAATTGGATGGCTTTTTCTTTAGACCAGTTATGGGTAGAATCAAACGAAAAATTCTGGAGAATATTGAGGTTGTGGATTTCGCGGCAGAAGGCCGATGTTTTGCCCGAATTAAAGGTGAAGTTACCTTCCTGAATGGAGCCGCTGTAGCACCGGGTGATATTGTCAAAATTGAAGTCAAAAGAAAAAGAAAGGGTTGGGCTGAGGCTTATATTCTTCAGATTCAATCCAAATCTACCAATAGAATAGAACCATTTTGTACACATTTCGGGACTTGTGGGGGTTGTAAGTGGCAGCATATACCCTATGAAACTCAATTGTCTCAGAAATTTACCCAGGTAAAAGATCAACTGGAAAGAATAGGTAAAATTCAATTACCCGAATTTCCCAATATAATAGCTTCTCCGAAAACACAATTTTACCGGAATAAATTAGAATATACATTTTCCAACAGTCGATGGCTTACAAGAGAAGAAATTCAAGCCGATGAATCTTTCGAACGCAATGCATTGGGATTTCATATCCCAGGTAAATTTGACAAGGTACTGCCAATAAACAAATGTTATTTACAGGCAGATCCAAGCAATGCAATCCGTGATTTTCTGGATAATTATGCCAAGAAACATCAACTCAAATATTACGATCATGTAATTCATGCCGGCTTTTTACGTAGTGTGATGATCAGAACTACCAGCACTGGTCAGGTAATGGTTGTGGTACAATTTGCTGAAGATTTGAAGCAGGAAATCCACGATTTACTCAGTGGTTTGAAATCTACTTTCCCTCAGATCACATCGCTTTTTTATTTCTTAAATTTTAAAAGAAACGATAGTTTTGCTGATTTAAATCCAATTTATTTTGCAGGTAAATATTATATCGAAGAAGAAATGGAAGGCCTTAAGTTTAGAATTGGGCCCAAGTCTTTTTATCAAACAAATAGTGAACAGGCATACGAGTTGTATAAAGTGGTACGCCGATTAGCAGAAATAAAATCTGATGATATTGTTTATGATTTATATACCGGAACAGGCACAATCGCGAATTTTATTGCCAGAAATGCTCAAAAGGTAGTGGGGATTGAATATGTAGAGGAAGCCATCGAAAATGCAAAAATTAATTCACAAATAAATAACATTTCTAATACCAGCTTTTATGCAGGTGATATGAAAGATATTCTCAATAAAGAATTTGTTGAAGTTAATGGGCAACCCGATTTAATTATTACCGACCCACCACGGGCAGGTATGGATAAGCCTGTTACCGAGCTTTTGCTAGAAATTTCTCCCAAAAGAATTGTATATGTTAGTTGTAATGCCGCCACCCAGGCAAGAGATCTGAATATTTTAGATGCTAAATATCAGGTTGTCGCAGTTCAACCCGTAGATATGTTTCCACATACACATCATGTTGAAAACATTGTAAGTCTTATCCTCAGGGATTAAAATGGATATTCTTCGGTATCGGGATTGTTATTGGCCTTACTTTGAATAGTTGGTGGTAAATCTGATGGTTTTTGCTCTTCAAAATGGCTGAAATCGACAATTCCTCCTGGTAAATTAATTTTACCTGTATAAGGCATATCAGAAGATCTTCCGGCTGTAATAAATCCTTTTCCAAAATCAGTAAATTTGGTGTATTTTCCAATAAACTGAAGTGGAATCGTCTCTAAGGTACCAGCCCGGTTTTTTGCAATTATTACCTCACCAAGTCCTTCGGTTGAGTTTCCATTTTCACCCTCCGTAATTTTATAATATTCAGGACGATATAAGAATATAACCATGTCTGCATCCTGCTCGATGGAACCTGATTCTCTTAAATCAGACAATTGAGGTCTTTTATCGCCGCCTCTGGTTTCAACTGCCCTTGATAGTTGAGAAAGAGCCAGCACCGGCACGTTTAATTCTTTAGAAAGATTTTTAAGTGACCTTGAAATCGTAGCGATTTCCTGTTCACGATTTCCGCTAGCCCCAGTACCATCATCACCACTCATTAATTGCAAATAGTCTATTATTACCATTTGAATGTCATATTGAGCCTTTAAACGGCGGCATTTTGCCCGTAATTCCAATATAGATAGGGCAGGGGTATCATCTATGAAAATTGGTGATTTAGATAAATTATCAAGACGATGATGCAGTTGTTGCCATTCATGTGCTTCAAGAGTACCTTTTCGAAGTTTTTCACTATCAATTTCAGCCTCTGCCGAGATCATACGAAGCATAAGTTGGGTTGCCGACATTTCTAATGAAAAAATAGCAACTGCCTTATTATGTTCAACAGCTGCATTTCGCATGGAAGATACCACAAATGCGGTTTTACCCATACCCGGCCTTGCAGCAATAATAGTTAATTCTGATTTTTGCCAACCACCTGTTATATCGTCTAATGCAGTAAATCCACTAGGAACACCTGTTAAGCCACCGGAATTATTGAGTTTTTTATGTTCCAATTCATCAATGGTAAGTCGCATGATGGCATTGGCATCGAGGTATTGTTTCTTTATACTTTTCTCTGAGATAGAAAAGAAATTTTGCTCTGTTTTATTCAGAACTTCAAAAATGTCATTAGATTCTTCAAATGCCTCTGTCAATAAATCGCTTGCCGACTGAATCATCTCTCTTTTGGTTGCCATTTGAGCTACCACTAAAGCATGGTACTCAATATTATTTGCCGAATTTATTCGACTTATCAAGGAAGCCAGATATTTCGTACCACCTACTAATTTTAATTTTCCACTTGCTCGTAATTTACGCGTAAGTGAAAGTAAATCAATGGCTTCCGAATCTTTATGAAGTTCTAATATATGCTCAAATATTACCTGATTAGGCTCTTTATAAAAAGAATCTATCCGAATAAATTCCTGAATAATTGAAAGGGCTTCTCTATCAATTAAAATGGCCCCAATAACAGCCATTTCCATTTCTTCAGAGAAAGGTAATTTCTTACCACTTTCTAAAGAAATAATTTCCTGTCTGGTACTTTGGGACAAATTTTCTGAGAACATTTTTTTGGGATAAGAGCAAAGCGTTTACTTTTCGAATACAATGTTACGCATAAAAAAAAGCTTTAAAAATTCAATCCATTTCCTTCCAAAATTTTAAGCATTTGATTATCAGATTCGTATTAAATATAATTGATTTTTTTGTGGAAAAATTCAGGATTTTGTTAATAATTAATGATTTTTGATGAAAATTATCATAAAAACAAAATTGACAGAAAAAGTATTAAAACTGGAGAGTTCTTTCCTGATAGAAATACTGGGAATACAGAATAAAAACATAAAGGAAATATCAAATGCTTATCCCAAAAGCAAGATCATTTCCAGAGGTAATGAGCTGTTTCTTCATGGATCGGAAAATGAAATAGGAGAAATAGAAATTCTGGTTGAAAATCTAATAAATCACGTGGATAAGTTCGGGAAATTAAATCCAGAATTGGTTCGTACGTATTTAAAACGGGATACGGCGGTCCTGAACAACATGATTACCGATGACGAAGTTATTTTACATGGTAATAGAGGCATGATAATAAAGGCCAAAACTGCCAATCAAAAGAAACTTGTTGAAGCCAGTATGTCGCACGATATCGTATTTGCAATAGGGCCGGCAGGTACAGGTAAAACATATACCGCAGTAGCACTAGCCGTAAAGGCCTTAAAAGAGAAGCAGGTTAAAAAAATAATAATTACAAGGCCAGCGGTAGAAGCCGGTGAAAATCTCGGTTTTTTACCAGGTGATTTGAAAGAAAAAATCGATCCTTATTTACGACCCATTTATGATGCATTAGAAGACATGCTACATGGAGAAAAACTAAAGGAATATGTAGAGAAAAATGTGCTGGAAATAGCACCATTGGCATATATGCGTGGTCGAACATTGAATCATGCTTTTATTATTTTGGATGAAGCACAGAATACCACTCCAATGCAGCTTAAAATGTTTTTGACACGAATGGGTCCAAGTAGTCGTATAATAATTACTGGGGATAAAACCCAAATCGATTTACCCAGAAATCAAAAATCCGGTTTGGAAGATGCTATTCAGAAACTCATTAAAATTAAAGGAATTAAGTTTATAGAATTAGACGGAAGAGACGTTGTAAGGCATCCCTTGGTAGTTGAAATATTAGACGCATATGACAATTCAGATAGCTAAGATTCTGTTTTTTTGTTTTTTATCTTTTGCTCGGCTATATGCACAGCCTGTTCCACGATGTGCTACCAAACAAAACGATCCGGAATTACTAGAGAAGTACAGGGTAATCTCTGAAAAAATTAAGGAATATCAAGTATTAAATTCTAATAGAAATTCCCGTGTTAACGATGAAATTTTAAAAATTCCTGTAGTTGTACATATAATTCATAATAATAGCAATGGCAGAATTGGAGGAGATGGAAATCCAAATATCACTGATGAACAAATTTTTTCTCAAATAAAAGTAATCAATGAAGATTATAGGCGTAAAGTTAATACCCTTGGATTTAATATTGATCCAGTTGGTGCCGACATGGAAATTGAATTCTTTTTAGCTCAAACTGACCCTTCAGGAGAACCATCTACGGGCATTACCCGATCCTATTTTAATAAAAACCAATACGATGTGTTTAATGATCTGGAATTGATTTCCTCAATTTCCTATTGGGATTCAAACAGGTATTTAAATATTTGGGTGCTTGATTTAGCTTCTAGTTATTTGGGTTATAGTGAATTTCCTACAGCTGATTTTGACGGACTTGAACTGGAGGATTCTAATGAATTTACTGATGGAATCTTCATCGATTACGAAGCATTTGGAAAAAAAACAGGTGTGGCATTTAATTCACCTTATGATTATGGCCGCACAGTTACTCATGAAATCGGGCATTGGCTTGGATTGATTCATACTTGGGGTGATGCTTTTTGTGGTGATGATTACTGCAATGATACTCCACCCACCGAACGTGAGAACCTGACAAATTTTTGCAAACCTATTTTTTCACGCTGTAATGGTACCAGAACTAGAAATATGATTGAAAACTATATGGATTATTCTCCGGATTCATGTATGAATATTTTTACTCAAGACCAGAAAGGTCGCGTGCGTGCCATTCTTGATTTAAGCAAGAGAAGAAGAAGGTTAATTAATTACAGTAAATTTCTATTGCCTTATGCTTCCAAACTTGATGTAAAAATTCTAAATAACCCAAATACACCTCAAAACTTAAAAATACAGGTTTTATTACCTGACTTTAAAGACTTTTCCATAAAGATTTATGATCTGTTAGGCCGTGAAATAATTTACCAGGAGTATAAAGATTACCCGGGTACCATCATCTCGATTGCGGATATGAGCATACCACCCGGTTTGTATATTTTAAGGGTAAATGAAAACGAAAATTATGTAACACAAAGAATGATGGTGTTATAAATTTTTTAGTTTATTTAAGGCATTTTGATCTATATATTGATCGCCAGAAACAGGATTAATATTTCAAATGCATTTTGGCTCAGGATATAACTTTTTTCTGAAATTTTACATTATTACTTAGAATGTAAAGTGATTGCACTTCAACTTTACAGAGATTTACATTTTAATTAGCTGGTAATATGCCTAAGAAATTAATCGATAAGGTCTATTTGTGAATAATTTAGTTTATTGTTATTCAATGTTTTTATACACGAGATAACCTATTTATTCAGTTAACTCTCTTGATTTTTTTTCCTTTCTTCTTTTATAAGATGCCAATAATTAAGTTTTATATATTTGTTGCTTCGGGTGAATACCTTGGCTATTATTGTGCGACTGTTTCTAGCCTGGTAATTATTTGCGTTTGCAATAAATGTTAAAAACATATAAGCTTTGCTATAGAAATAGTTATATGATGAATAACTGCTCCTATTTTGGATTTAATGATCAAAAATGATAACTGAAAAAAAAATAAGACCTGATTTTGACGATATTTTTATGGAATTGGCCATAAATCTTGCTCGCAGATCTCATTGTGTTAAAGCTCAGGTAGGTGCGGTACTTGCCAATGAAACCCGTATAATTTCGATCGGTTATAATGGGCCTCCGGGTGGTACACATAATTGTGATGAGGATTTTGGAAATGAGGGCTGCCCGCGGGATTCCAAAGGAAGTTGCTCACTTGCATTACATGCCGAACAAAATGCAATTTTGTATGCCGCAAAAAATGGTGCAAAGGTAGAAGGAGCCACACTTTATGTAACACTTTCTCCTTGTATTGCCTGTGCAAGAGTTATATATACCATGAAAATAAAAAAGGTAATTTTCCTTAATTCCTATGCGGAATATAAGAAAATTGGTATTGATGAAGGTGTGGAATTCCTGAAAAGCTTCGGAGTGGACGTGGCAAGATACGAAAAAGCGAAATGAATTACCTGGCTCATATATTTTTATCCGGAAATGATCCTGAAATATTAATGGGAAATTTATTGGAAGATTTTATCTCTGGTAGGGTAGATCATCCCAGAAACAGTCAGTATTCAGATAGGGTTAAAATTGGAATCAGATTGCACCGCGGTATTGATACGCTAACTGATACACACAAATTGGTAAAAGACTGCAAAGTTTTCTTCTATCCCAAATTCGGCAAATTTTCACCAATAATAATTGATGTGATTTTCGATCATTTTCTTATTTTGAATTGGAAAAAATTGACAAATGAGCACTTGGAAACATTTATTGATAGAACTTATGTGAATCTGGAAAGGAATCTTGATAAAATGCCAGAACCTATGCAGAAGATGGTGAAGTCAATGATAGAATTTAATTGGTTGCCTAA
>JAHEBN010000122.1:0-12359 GCA_024645245.1 Jiulongibacter sp.
TACCGCCGACTAGGTATCTTTTCTCAATCTTTTGTAGTTTTGGAGCTTTCAATCCTTAAATAAAAACCGAAAAACCTATGAAAAACATAGCAAAGCTTTTAGTAACAGGTATGGTAGCTATTTCTACCAGTACTTTTGCCCAATATTCCAGCACACCACCCGAGGTTTCGCCAATGCCCATGAAACCGGAAATGACCGAAATTTGGGAGCCGGAAATAGGTGTGGTTACGCCAGGAGCTAAATTAGGCGATGCCCCATCTGATGCAATTATCCTTTTTGACGGAAGTAACCTCAATCAGTGGGAAAGCTCCAAAACTCCGGGCCAACCAGCTCCCTGGAAAATCGTAAACAACGATCACATGGAAGTGGTACCGGGTACAGGCGATATCAAGACCAAAATGAAATTTGGTGATTGCCAGTTACACCTGGAGTTTTCTGCTCCCGATAAAGTAGAGGGTGTGAGCCAGGGTCGTGGAAATTCAGGCCTGTTTTTTCAGGACAGATACGAGCTTCAGATTTTGGATTCTTATCAAAACAGAACTTATCGCAATGGACAGGCAGGTAGTATTTATAAAGATGTGCCACCATTAGTAAATCCGATGAGAGGTCCACTGGAGTGGAATACGTACGATGTGGTATATACTGCCCCTCGCTTTAAGGCAAGCGGAGCTTTAGATGCACCGGCCAGAATTACTGTTTTTCTAAATGGTGTTTTGGTACAAAACAACAGTACAATTGCTGGCTTGACATTGTATATTGGATTGCATAACTACCCGGAAGCACATGGCGACGATGTAATTCACCTGCAGGATCATAACAATAAAACTCAATTCAGAAATATCTGGATCAGACCTTTGTAATTAATTTTAAAAAATTATTTTTAAGGAGGGCGATGGTCCTCCTTTTTTATGAATACACTTTCAGCCAAATTTATTTTTGATTCCGTATTAAAAGAGATCAATCAATTTGAAAAAGATTCGGGTGAAGCCAGATCTATTTGTATGATACTGCTGGAAGACAAATTTGGCATATCCCGAATAGATATATTAGGGGAGAAAAAATTTGAAATCGATTCCGAGATTCTTCAAGAGTCTATTTTAAGGTTAAAAAATGGAGAGCCTGTTCAGCATATTACAGGCATTCAGTGGTTTTTAGACATGAAATTGAAAGTCAATCAACATGTGCTAATTCCCCGACCGGAAACGGAAGAATTGGTTTTATTGGCTGTATCCGAATTAAATTCACTACCAAAACCAGAAATTGTAGAAATAGGAACCGGAAGCGGTTGTATCTCCATTGGTATTAAAAAAAGATTACCAAATTCCACTATTCAGGCATTTGATATTTCTCCAAAAGCCTTAGAAATAGCACGAGAAAACAGCAAATTACAAGAAACTGATATCGAATTTACTCAAGCCGATTTTCTTTCAACTAATTTTAAATTAAGTTCAAGAATAGATATGCTGATAAGCAATCCGCCTTACATTGCGGAGAAAGAAAAAGCAGAAATGGAGAAGAATGTGCTGGATTATGAGCCTCATATTGCTCTTTTTGTTTCCGATCAAAATCCGCTTATATTTTACAAAAAATTGGCAGAAACTGGAATCAAATACCTGAAACCCGGTGGACAAGTTTTAGCGGAAATAAACTCCGGGTTAGGAAAAGAGACGAAAAATGTTTTCTTAAAACAAGGTTACAAAAAAGTGAAAATTATCCACGATGTTTTTGGTAAAGACAGGATAGTTCAGGCAAAATTGAATTGAAAATAGGGTTAAATTCATTTACCCGGAGTCTTGAGTCAGATTCTCTAAGTAAAACCGGGTTAGGTCACTTAGGATAAAGCATGTATTTTTGCATGAATTGATTAATTTCACAAAAAATCAGAAAATGGCAGACATTAGCGGGCTACAACAAAAAATAGCGGATGTTCAGAACGAAGTAAATAAGGTGGTAATCGGACAGGAATACCTGGTAAACCGATTGCTGATTGGCTTATTTACCGGTGGGCATATTTTGCTGGAAGGTGTTCCCGGACTGGCTAAAACAAAAACCATAAATACCCTCGCACAAGTATTGCATCTGGGTTTTAAAAGATTACAGTTCACACCTGATCTTTTGCCGGCTGATTTGATCGGAACCATGATTTACAATCAGAAATCAGGCGATTTTGAAGTTAAAAAAGGACCCATTTTTGCCAATTTAATATTGGCCGATGAGGTAAACCGGGCTCCTGCAAAGGTACAGTCTGCACTGCTGGAAGCCATGGCCGAAAAACAGGTAACTATTGGTTCAGAAACTTTTATTCTCGACAAACCTTTCCTGGTAATGGCAACACAAAACCCGGTAGAGCACGAGGGCACATACCCTTTGCCAGAGGCACAAGTTGACCGTTTTATGATGAAAATATTTGTGGATTATCTCGATAAAAAAAGCGAATTGGAGATGATCCGTAAAATGGCCAATCTTAATTTTAATTATGTACCCCAGCCTGTGCTTACAGCTGCCGATATTCTGGCGATACGGGAAGAAATCAATAAAATAAATATATCGGATCAGTTGGAGAGATATATAGTAGAATTGGTATTTGCCACCCGATATCCGGATGAGTATGGACTGGGCGATGAAGGCCGTTACATTCAGTTTGGGGTTTCGCCTCGTGCTGGTATCGCTCTTTACAATGCGGCAAAAGCAATGGCATTTTTTGATGGCCGCGATTATGTATTGCCGGAAGATGTCAAGTTAATGGTAAAAGATGTTTTCAATCACCGAATTATTCTTAATTATGAGGCCGATGCGGATGGGGTTAACACATCCCAAATCATTGATAATCTACTCAAAAAGGTTGCGATAGCAGGAAAATAGGAAACTTTTATTGTTTCAATGCCTTAGCGGCTTCTTTAGCAAAATAAGTCAGTATAATATCCGCACCCGCTCTTTTCATACTTAAAAGCATTTCCATCATGGCCTTTTCGCCATCTATCCAGCCATTTTGATCAGCTGCTTTTATCATCGCATATTCACCGGAAACATTGTATGCAGAAATCGGAATCTGGAAATTCTCTTTTAAAGTTTTGATTACATCCAGGTAGCTGAATGCCGGCTTTACCATCATAATATCTGCACCCTCTTCGTAATCCAGATCGGCCTCTACCAAAGCTTCCTGCACATTAGCCGGATTCATTTGATAGGTTTTTTTATCACCAAATTTTGGTGCAGAATCCAAGGCATCCCGAAACGGACCGTAAAACGCAGAAGCATATTTAGCGGTATATGCCATAATGCTCACTTTCTCAAATCCAGCCTCATCCAGTGCCTCCCGAATAGCTCCGATTCTGCCGTCCATCATATCGGATGGTCCGATAATATCTGCACCTGCTTTAGCCTGAGCCACCGACATTTTGCAAAGAATTTCGATTGTTTCGTCATTCAGTATTTCCCCATTTTCCACGATCCCATCGTGACCATCGGAACTGTAAGGATCCATAGCCACATCAGTCATTATCAGTAAATCCGGAAATGCCGACTTCACCGTTGTGAGTGCTTTCAGATATAATGTTTCGGGTAAAATACTTTCGGTGGCATATTTGTCCTTTTTCTCCTCCGGATAATTGGGGAAAAGGCAAATACAAGGAATTCCCAGTGCAACCACTTCTTTTAGCTCCAAAAGCAATTCATCCAGGCTAAAACGATGAATTCCGGGCATGGACTTTATCTCTACTTTTTTATTCTCACCTTCCATGATAAACATCGGGTAAATAAAATCTTTTACAGAAAGGCTGTTTTCGGCAACCATTTCTCTGATGGCGGCGGTTCTTCGGTTACGTCTTGGTCTGCGGGTCAGGTACATGAAATATTGGTTTTGAAATACAAAAATAAGGAATTGAAAAAGAACATTAGGTGAGTTGACTGCCTATTCGTAAATTTCGTTTTATTACCCTAATTGAATATGCAGAATTTCTCCTTGAAATTATCCCACTGGGCTTCTAAAAATTTCCTTATTGCCCGATTTTTGATTTTTTTCACAGAGACTTCACGTCTTTTCATAGCTTATTTTCTTGGACAAGGAATTGGTCGAAAACTGGACTTAAATGAACTAAGCATAACTATTATAGGCCTTATTTCTATTGTTTTTGTGATATACGTAAGATCTAAAAGGCAGGATTATAATTACAGGCAAATCCTGATTCGAAATACAATAATTGCTTCTATTGCTTTCTGTTTAAGCTTTTTACTCGGAAATGTTTTCAATCCTGATTCGGAAAATAACAGGCAGGTGATCTATGCAGGTGAAACAATTACCGTAAAAAATTCAAATTTGATAGATTCTTTGGCCAGCTCTCAACCACAAAAATTCGATAAACTCTTAAAAAAACAAAATGACAAAATAGATACTGGAAGAAGAGTGGGATACTTTTTCCTCTTTTTACTAAGTTTAATTCTCACCTATTTCAGTCTGATTCTTTTTTGCTCACTGGCATGTTCCGGGTATGGATTTTTCGCTGTATTGGCTTTATTGCTAAGTCATGGTATTTTCTCCGGAGGTATCTATTTTCTTCTTAAAATATTCCGTAAAGGGTACATAAAAAAATACAAGGAATTATCAAAAGCCGAACGAAAAAAGGAATGGGCATTATATGTCAAAATATTGTTAGTTTTCGTATCGCTCGCGGCTTTATATGTTATAATTCAAAGCATCAGAGGTGGGTTTTAAGCTTGTTTCTGATAAATAACAAAAGCTTCGGCACCAGCTCTTGGAGCAATAGAATTATGACAAGGCTCTAAGGTTTTTATATGAAAATGCCCCTTAAAAAGTTCCAGGTATTCTGCTGTATTTCCTCCGAAAGGTGGCCCACCTTCAAATTCTTTATTAAACATAACACCGGCAATTTTACCATTCGGCTTTAATATTTCATGCATTTTCTCTACGTATTGCTTACGCATTACTGGTGGCAAGGCACAGAAAAAAGTTTGCTCCAATATCAAATCAAACTGATCCTTTATTTCAAAAAAATCAGTATGTATCACACGAATGTGTCCGGCTTTGATTTCCTTTGAAAACCTTTCTTGTAAATTCTCCACCAAAACCTGAGAAATATCAACAAGCGTTACCTGGGTAAAACCCTGCTGCATTAAATATGCCGCTTCCCAGGCATTTCCGCATCCGGGAATAAGTATTTTCAAATCTTTAAATTTCAATTGATCAATGTACTCTCTGATAGGCGTAGATACATTTCCTAAATCCCAGCCAGTTGCACCTTTTAAATACCTATCCGACCAAAAATGATCACTGTTTATATTTTCCATTTTAATAAACTCCAATTGTTAAAACCAGCATGCTCAAAATTAACAGGATCCAAAGTAATGGCATCACAAATTTCAGCCACTTCCCAAAACTGATATTTACCATGGTAAGTGAGGCTAAAATAAGCCCGGTTGGGTTTATCAGGCTAATAAGACCCTGCCCGTATAAATAGGCATTCACTATGTTTTCGCGTCCTATATCCACCACATCAGCCAATGGTGCAAAAATCGGCATGGTAAGTACAGCCATTCCTGATGATGACGGAATAAACAAAGACAAACCCGCATACATGTAAAATAACACATTGATAAACAAAGCCTTAGGCATACCGTTCACTAAATTGGAAGCATAATAGAGCATTGTATCCGAAATTTGCCCATTTTCCATAAGTACAGTAACGCCTCGGGCTACGCCAATTATCAATGCTACACTCAGCAAATCTTTAGCTCCGGAAATAAAGGAATTCACAAAGTTTTCCTCACCCGAATTGGCCACAAAACCCATCAAAATACTTCCGGCAAAAAACAAGGTAGTCATTTCCATAAACCACCAATCCAGGTTCGAAACGCCGTATATCATTACTACAAAACAGAGTAAAAAAACAAGTAGAACCAGTTTTTGTCTTAAATCCAATGGTTTAATATCCGATTTATTTTTACGGAGAAATGTATTTTCAAGCTCTTCTTTTTGAGCAAAAACCATAGAAGCAGCTGGATTCTGCTTCACTTTACGGCCATACCGAAGAATATATGCCAAGGTAATGGAAAGCGTAAGTAAGAGCATCAGAAACCTCATGTTTATTCCCACCAGCCAATTAATTCCGGCTGCGTCTGAGCCGATTATGGTGGAAAAAGGATTCACCGTAGATACCATGGTGCCTACGCATGAACCCAGATAAATACAGGCAATTGCCACCAAAACATCGTAACCAGCCGCCAGGAATACAGGCACCAAAATCGGATAAAAAGCGATGGTTTCTTCGGCAAGCCCGAAAGTAGTGCCGCCCGCAGCAATTAAAGAAGTAATAATAATAATGAGCAAAAATTCCCTTCCTTTAAGTAATTGAGCCAGACTAGCTACTCCTGCATCAAAGGCACCGGAGGCATAAACCACTCCAATCGCCCCACCTAAAATCAATACAAATAAAATCACATCCATGGCTTCTGAAATACCTTTCAGTGGGGCTTGTAAAAAAGCCAGCAAACCTTGATGCCTGGCTGGTGTGGCGTGATAGGTTCCGGGAATACCGATCGGTTTCCAAATATCGCCGCTGGTGAATTTTTCGAGTGGTATTTTTACTCCAAGGCTATCAAGCGACTTTTGCGAAGCAGGCAAAATAGCCAGAGATGAACCGCTTATGGCGAATTGTTGATTTACCTTATCGAAAGCCAGTCGGTTGAATTGTCCCGAAGGAATAATATAAGTAAGCACAGCCACAAAAGCCGCTATTAGGATTAAGACGGTATGTGCAGTAGGAAACTTAAAAGATTTCATAGTGAAAATTTAAAAATTTAAGTCTTTTAAGCCAAACTTTCATGAAGTTTGGAAATCAATTGGGCGGCAACTTTCTGTAATTCGTAATTCTCCTCTACAAGCTTTTTCCCGGAAACCGATGCGAATTTTGTTTGCTCCTCATCATTGAGGTATTCCAGTAAATTCGAAGAAATACTTTCAAGGTTCAAATCCGCTATTTTGCCAGCACCACTTTGTGCAATTTCATCCGAAAAACCGGTATGAGCCGAAACCACAACAGGAATACCACAAGCCAATGCTTCGAGTACAGCCATTGAAAATCCTTCCGAATAGCTTGGCAATACAAATACATCAGCCGAACTCAAAGCTGCAAGTTTAATTTCACCAGTGAGGTTTCCGGTAATGGTGATTTTTTCAGAAAGGTCATTTTCTGCAGCATAAGATTGAATATAGTCTAATTTTCCATAATCCGGACCCGCAAGAATGAGCCTGGATTCCGGTTTATGTTGAAGCACTGATTTAAAAGCAGGCATAAGTAAATCGATCCCTTTTTTAGCATCTAGCCTACCCATAAAAAGAATAATTTTTTTGTCCGGCCCTATGTGGTATTTATTCAAAAAAAGTAACTTATCCGGTAAGTTTTGATAAGCTGAAGTATCCAAACCATTGGGTAATACAAATGCACCTCTATGTCTGTAGCCTAAATAATTATCAATTTCACTAAGTTCCCCTTCATGCAAGGCATGAACCAGAGATGTTTCTTTAAAAATCCTCTTTTGAAAAAGCAATGAGAAAATTGCCTTTAAATTTTTGCTTTTATTGATGCTATATGTTCCCAACATGCCATGCACAGTAATGATCCTTTTGGCTTTATTTTTAAAAACAAAAGGTAAAATTCCCGGAAAATGCCATACTCCGTGAATATGTATCACATCGTAATCATTCGCATGTTTTTGAAAAAAACGTATCGCATCAAAAGAAAAATAATGAAGAAAACGGGCGAAATAGTTCTTTCGGCATTTGATTAGGTTCACGCCTTCGGGCACCGGATAAAAAAGAGTGTTTTCGTCGAATGGTGTTAAGATATCTATCTGAAAACCAGCCTTCAGTTGCTCTTGCGAGTGATTATAAATCACTTGCGATGGGCCTGCATTAGCTTGAGAATGTTCAGATAAATGTAAAATTTTCATATATTTTTCACTCCGGCGATCATCTGTTTTGCAGCACTGGCAATGGAATAATTTTGTATTTTCATTCGAGCTTTATCACCCATTTTACTAACTAATTCCGGATTTTTGATAAATTTCTGTAAACAATTGGAAAGTTCTGCAGAATCTTCATGATTAAATACAAAACCGCCCCCATTTTCTGGAACCAAATCAGGCCAACAGCCACATTTATCCGAAACGATCACGGGCATTCCACAGGCCATGGCTTCATTTACCACCAGTCCCCAGGGTTCTGATTTACTTGGTAACACCAGTACATCCGCCTGTTTCAAATATTTCGGCACTTCGTACCAGGGTTTACCCGAAATCCATTCCAATTGCTTTTCAATTCCAAGTGTCAGAGCTAATTTTTTTAGTTCAGCCTCCTGATCTCCGCTACCCAATAATATCAATTTCCAGTCATTATTTTTGGTGTTGGCAAAAGACCGAAGTAACATGGAAAGGTTTTTAATTTCTAAAAATCTACCCACATAAATAAATGCCCTGTAGTCATTCTTCTTCTCACTGGATTCATAAATTTCCGCAATTTTAACATTATCGACTACGCCACAATTTTGAGCCAGAATTTCAGCGTCTTTAGCTCCCAATGATTTCATGTAATCAACCGCCAGCCTTCCAAAGCAAAAAAAACCATGGGCATTTTTTACAGCCATTTTTTTAATCACCTTTTTCCACCAAACAGATTGATTATCACCGGCTGTAGAATCGTTAGAAATCACCACTTTTATGCCTTTTAACCTGGTAACTAATTCAATTAACAACCAATACCAGGCACTGAAACCTGTGATATTAAGCACATCCGGCTTGTATTTATTTAGTGTGGCAAGTAGTGCCTTGAAAATCTGAATCGAAGAAATATTTTCCAGGTAATCATCAAAAAGCACTTCGTATTCATAATCCCTTTCGAGTGCAGTTGATTGATTTTCGAGGTTTTTTCTACTAAGTTCGTTTCGGGCAATATGTACAAAATCCCATACCACACCCGACTCTTTGGCCTGAAATTGAATTTCTGCAAAAAGGGCATTTTTGTAATGGGGCCAACGTAAATTATGAATAGTGAGTACTTTCATCGGGTATTTTGCTTTGCAAAAATAGAATCACCCGGCATAAAAGCATTATAGTGGACTAAATATGTTTTTGAAAATTTAAAACTAACCCAGAAATAAATCAATATACTTTCTCTCCTTTTTTGAGCCATACCCCCCACTTTTTATTGTAGGCATGTACCTTGATCGTCTCTTTTCCCGAATTATCGTAAACCGGATGACCTTCATTCACCCACTCAAAAATACTTCCGTATAAGTTTTTTACATTTTTAAAACCCGCTTCCTGCAGTTTCTCACCAATTTTTTCGCTACGAACTCCAATGGAGCAATAAATAACGAGAGGCTTATTTTTGTCCAGGGATTTTACTCTGCCCAAATTAAAGTCATCGTAACCAACCCATACCGCATTTTTCAAATGACTCACATTGTATTCCGACTTTTCTCTGGCATCCAGAAATGTAATTTCATCTGTTTTAGATTCAGATAGCTCAGCTACCGAAATAGTGGGAACTGATTCTTTCAACATGCTTTTAAGCAATACATTAAAAGCAGGATTATTTACCTGACTTTGGCAGGAGAAAAAGCTTAAAAGCATAAGCGGCACAAATATTTTCTTTATCAAAACAATTATGATTGGTATTTCTATTTAACAATTAAAACAGACACAATAATTCAAAATCTTGTTTACCAACGAAATTTATTATCCTTTCAGATTAATTTTTTTATAGAAAAACTTTTTTTCATATCGCTTTCACACAATTTATCTAAATTCGTGATCACATCTTCAAATTAAAACCTAAACCCTTTATGAAATACGTAAAACTAATCTGGCCGGCAGCTTTAATGATCGGTCTGATTTATTTACTCAACAATCCGCTTGGCCCTGCACCTGCTTTGGGTAAATTGCTTAGTCCATTTACCGGATTTTTACAAAATAATGTGCGAAACGAAGATTTATCGGGTAATCTTGATTTTCCTGAATTAAAAGATCAGGTAATTGTAAAATACGATGAAAACCGGGTACCCCACATATTTGCCAAAAACGACCACGATCTTTATTTTGCCCAAGGCTACATTATGGCCACCGAAAGATTATGGCAGATGGAGTTTTATACGCTGGTGGCAGCAGGAAGGCTAACCGAAGTTGTAGGGGAAAGGGCTTTGGAATACGATCGCTACAATCGTAAAGCCGGAATGGCCAAAGCAGCCGAAGATATAACGGCCAAATTGGAGAAAAACCCTTTGGCAATGGAAATCTTAAATGCCTATTCCGCAGGAATAAATGCCTATATGAGCAAACTATCGGACAAAGATTTACCAATAGAATACAAGATATTAAGCTACAAACCTGAGCCATGGAGTCCTTTAAAAAGCATGCTTATGCTTATGAATATGAGGAACACACTTAACGGAGGAAGTTTCGATTACAAGCTAACTAATATGGTTAAAAAGTTTGGATTGGATGTGGTAAACGATCTTTTTCCAGACTACCCTACTTTAGAATCACCCATAATACCGACAGGTACAGCCTGGAATTTTGACGCTTTACCCACACCGGATGTACCGGATCAGATTATGGCATTTACAGATGATGGGGCTGTGGCAAGTAATCTGGAAACTCCAAAAGCCGATATTGGAAGCAACAACTGGGCTGTGGCAGGAAGTAAATCTGCCACAGGTTTACCAATTCTTGCCAATGACCCGCACCTCGGACTTACCTTACCCTCCATTTGGTACCAAATGCAACTAAATTCAGACCAACAAAACGTGTATGGTGCCTGCTTGCCTGGTGTACCGGGTGTAGTCATCGGTTTTAACAAGGATATTGCCTGGGGAGTAACCAATGTAGGTTCTGATGTGATGGATTTTTATAAAATTAAATTTAAGGATGCTTCCAGAAATGAATATTTCCACGATGGAAAATGGAAAAAAACGACTCGGAAAATTGAAGTATATAATATCAAAGGTTTTCCATCTGTATCCGATACGGTGGTATATACCCATCACGGTCCGGTAATTTACAATGAGGAAAGTGATAAAAACTACAGTAAGCAAGCACCTGCAGGGTATGCAATGAGATGGATAACCCACGAAAGCGATGAATCAGATATGTTTTGTTTTTACTACTTAAACAGGGCGAAAAATTACGACGATTACCGAAAAGCATTAACTTATTATACTGCTCCGGCTCAAAACTTCATTTTTGCCAGTAATGGCAATGATATCGCTATTACCCCAAATGGCAAGTTTCCGCTAAAATGGAAAGATCAGGGCAAATATTTACTCGATGGCACCCGGGCCGATCACGACTGGCAGGGCTGGATTCCAAAAGATCAAAATCCAACGGTTAAAAATCCGCCAAGAGGTTTTGTGAGTTCAGCTAATCAATTTTCAACAGATCCATCGTACCCCTATTACCTGGATTGGCGATTTGCCGAGTCATACCGGGGAACACATATCAATGACCGGCTTACCCAAATGGAAAATGCCACTGTTGATAGCCTGCGAAGTATCCAAAACGACAATTATAACCTGGCAGCTGAGAGGTTTTTGCCGGTGTTACTACCCTATTTAGAATCAGATTCGGTAAAAGTAAATATGGGGGCCCTAAAAAGTTTACAGACATGGAATAAAATAAATGATGCCGAATCCATTTCTGCATCCATTTTTGAAAGATGGATCGATCAATTGATGATATCGATCTGGAATGATGAGTTCCCTGCAGCAGATAATCTTACTTATCCAACCGAAGATAGAACCCTCAGGCTATTAAAAGAGTCACCGGAATCGAAATGGTTTGATGATATTAATTCAAAAGACAAGGTAGAGACAATAGGAAACACGATCGTGAATAGTTTCAATAAAACAATTGATTCCATGACTGTGGAATTTGGACCCATGTCTGAAAAATGGCAGTGGTGGAAAGTGAAATCTACGGATATCAAACACCTGGTTCCTGCATTTACAGCATTTAGCAGAAATGATATTAAATCAGGTGGTGGTAAAAGAATCGTTAATGCCACCACTGAAACACACGGCCCTTCCTGGAGAATGATTGTGCAATTGGATAAAGAATGGCCTAAAGCTTATGGTCTTTATCCGGGTGGTCAGTCAGGCAATGTTGGAAATAAAAAATACGACAATATGATAGATCACTGGGCCAATGGCGAACTTTTTGAACTTTTGTTTTTGAAAAATGCCGATGAAAAAAATGACAGAATCGGTGGTGTATTGACTTTAACTCCTAAAAAATAATATTATGTTATATTTAATGATATTAATTATTTCTGCAATAGCCTCATATTATGG
>JAHEBN010000122.1:12369-13500 GCA_024645245.1 Jiulongibacter sp.
TTGCTTTAGTATGTATTGTACTGTGTTTTTGGAAGGCTAAAAACCTAAGGCAGGCTGCTGCCATTTCTGCTGCCGCAATAGTCACATTATGGATAGGTTATTCCGCTCTTCTTCAGCTGGGAGAAGTAGACCTGATGCACAAAATGGCGGGCATTCTGACTTCTAACCCATTAATGAGCAAGTTTCAGGGAAATAGCATGATTTATGCTGCTATGGCCTTAATTACTGGCTCTATTTCGGCCTTAGCAGGTGCCACAGGGTATAATCTCAGGGTACTTTTAGGCATAAAAAGGTGATTAATTTCTAAGAATTATATACTCCTTAATGAAAAAGCCTATATTTGCACCTCATTTTTAAAAACCTAATTATCAGCATTAATGAAGCATTTTTTCATACTTATTATTACACTGGTTGCTTTTGCATCTTGCAAAGAAACCAAGACTGGCGAAAGCACTGGGCAACCTTCAGGAAGAATTGTATATGTAAATACAGATACACTTTTAAATAACTACGATTTGTATAAAGATGTAGTTAAAGAATTTCAAAATAAGCAATTTTCGCTTGAAAACGAACTTCAGCGTAAAGGCACTTCGTTTCAGAATGAAGTAGCACTGTTTCAAAGAAGAATTCAGGCAGGCGGTATGACCGAAGGACAAGCTCAGACTACTCAACAGCAATTACAGAAAAAAGAGCAGGATATTATGCTTTATCGCGATAATGCTGCTAATACTCTTGCCGAAGAACAAGCGAAAAAAACAGACGATATTCTGACCAAAATTCATGATTACCTGGCAAAATACAACAGTGATGATAAATTTGATATGGTTATCGGTTATTCCAAAGGTGGTGGTGTAATGTATGCCAAAGAAGACCTGGATATCACTTCAGATGTATTAAAAGGATTAAATGAAGAATATGCGGCAAGCAAAAAAGATCAGCCGGCAGAAAAAGCTGACAGTACTGCAAGCAAATAAAGCACTATTTTAATCATACCCGGAGCACAATCGGAAACGATTGTGCTTTTTTTATATAAGTATGATTCATCAAAATCTAATGAATTTCCTAATTTCAAACCCTTTTCCCGACATTAAGCTTTGAAGCAGGAAAAGGAATTGTGTTTTAAAAAATTAG
>JAHEBN010000123.1:0-9899 GCA_024645245.1 Jiulongibacter sp.
AGATACGGATGGCATTGTAAATTACGGCTTATCAATTAAAGGAGTAGTATTAGCTGCTCTTTTTGTAGAGCGAGAGGGATTAGTGAAAATTTCTTTCAGATCTGTAGGCGATTTTTCGGCGAGTGAACTTTCCCGCAAATATTTTGAAGGAGGTGGCCATAAAAATGCTGCCGGCGGTAGGTCTGGATTGTCACTTGAAGAGACAGTCGATAAATTTCTTTCTCTTTTACCTTTATATAGAAATGAGTTACAAACTCAACAAATTTGAAAAAATAAACAATTAATAAATAATTCGATGAAATTAAAAAATCTGTTTTTGGTGTTTTCGGTTGTAGCTATGGCTTCTTTCGTATCATGCAACCAATTTAAAGTTACTACTAACGAGGCCGGCGACCGTTTTCAATTGCATACAGATGAGCCCGGAGATAATGCTAAGGTTGGCGATATTATTACTTTCGATTTGTTAATTAAATCAGAAACCGATTCTGTGTTTAAAGATACCTGGAAAGAGGGGCAGCCAATTCAGGTAGATGTGCGTGAAGGAGGATTCAAAGGTTCATTCGAAAACGCACTATTTAATTTTTCAAAAGGAGATTCTGCAACTGTGTATGTAAAAGCCGACTCTTTATTTTCAAGAATACAACAACCGCTTCCTCCTGGCGTTACCAAAAACAGTGACTTACGGTTTATTGTAAAAGTCAGGGAAATTACCACTGCTGATGATTTTGCTAAAAGTCAAGCTGAAAAAAGTCAGAATGAAGGGAAAACTGTTGATGATTTTGCCGCGGCTAATTTAAAAGGTGCTACCAAAAACGAAATGGGTATGTATTATTTAGTAGAAAAAGTGGGCAATGGAGCAACGGTAAGTAGGGGAGATACCGTAGTAGTTAATTATAAGGGTAGTTTTTTTGATGGAAAAGTATTTGACCAGTCTTCGGACGGCCAACCATTTGAGTTTCCAGTTGGATTAGGATACGTGATCAGAGGATGGGATGAAGGTCTTTTATTAATGAAAAAAGGAGAAAAGGCAAAATTTGTAATGCCATCTTCTATTGCTTATGGGGAAAGAGGTGCCGGAAACGCCATTCCACCTTTTACTCCTTTGGTTTTTGATATTGAGTTGGTTGATATAAAGAAAAAACAATAATGATTAAAAAACTGGTATTCATTTTACCAATATTTTTGGGATTAGCAGGTTGCAACAAAAACTTCGTTGAGAATGAAACGGAGCAGAAGTATAATGAGGATGTGGCGACTATTAAGGCTTATGCCGCTGCGAATAATATAACACTTAGGGATGATACGGGGGTGTCGGGTTTGTTATATTCCAAATCAGTGGAGTTGCCAGATGCCAGAGTACCTGACGGCTCATATCAGATGCATATAGCCTATTCCATAAAAGTTTTGGATGGAAGCATAATTACCAGTAAAACTGTTGCCGATTCGGCAATATATTTTTTCTATAATAGCCCTGTTTTTGATGGTTTTATTTCCGCTATTTTCTCGCTTAGAGAAGGGGAAAAGGCAACTTTTTATATACCATCACCTTTGGCTTATGGTAAAAATCCACCAAATGGTGTACCAGCCTGGGCAATTTTACAACTTGATCTGGAGGCTGTAAAGTACTACAGTGAAGAAGATCGCATAAACCTTTATATTTCTAAGAAAAAACTCACCGTTGGAAAGCAAACGGATAGTGGAGTTAGGGTCATTTATGGACAAACACGGCCCGAAACAGCAGATTTGGTTGCAGGGGATAATATTAAGGTTAAATATTCCGGTAAATTACTTAATGATGCTGTTTTTGACTCCGGAACCCTGGACATTTCATTAGGTGGAACAGGATTTATTCCCGGGTTTGATACTGGCCTCCGGCAAATGAGGGTTGGTGAAAAAGGAACTATAATTTTCCCATCGAGTCAGGGATACGGTGCCAATGGATCATCATCGGGTAATATTTTGCCTTATACACCCTTAGTTTTTGAAGTAGAGGTAGTTTCGAAAAACTAATTATACTGGTTTAAATTATTTTAATGAGGCTGCAAAAGTAAAAGATTGCAGCCTCATTTTTTTAATAACCTCCTCTGTATTTGTATGTTGTAGCTACCTTGTCGATTGCTATAATATATGCAGCGATTCGCATAGAAACCCCATGTTTCTGACTAATTTCGTAAACGTTATCAAATGCATTTTTTAAAGCCCGTTCACATCTTCGATTAATCCGATCCAATTCCCATTTAAATCCCATTCTATTCTGTACCCATTCGAAATAAGAAACCGTTACTCCACCAGCATTTGCCAATATGTCGGGAATGGCCAGGATTCCTTTTGCGTTTAAAATCACGTCTGCTTTGGCAGAAGTTGGTCCATTTGCCCCTTCCACTATCATTTTAGCTTTTATTTTATCTGCATTTTTAGCAGTGATTACATCTTCTCTGGCGGCAGGTATCAATACGTCTACATCCAGAAACAGAAGATCTTCGGCCACCATTTTAGATGCACCTATAAAACCTTCCAGTGAGCCATTATTGCTATCTCGGTATGAGATGGCTTCATTGATATTAATCCCATTTTCGTTAAAATAAGCCCCGGAAATATCGCTTATTGCCAACACCTTGCTACCTTTTTCAGTTAATAATTTAGCGGCCCAGGATCCCACATTTCCAAATCCCTGCACTGCGACAGTTGCTTTATATGGATTAATGCCTAATTTTTCCATTCCAGATAAGGCCGTTACCATTACTCCACGACCTGTGGCTTCGGGTCTGCCAAGTGATCCTCCTAATACTAAAGGTTTTCCGGTGACCACGCCGTGGGTTGTCATTCCTTTTGATTTGGAATATTCGTCCATAAGCCAGGCCATTTCACGTGGCCCTGTTCCCATGTCGGGTGCTGGTATATCTTTATCGGGTCCGAAAATATCTTGCATAGCCGAAGCATAAGCACGCATTAACCTTTCCATTTCCCCTGCCGACATATTTCGTGGGTTGCAGGCTATTCCACCTTTGGCTCCACCAAAAGGAATATCTACCACTGCACATTTCCAGGTCATCCAGGCTGCCAGAGCTCTTACCTCGTCTAAAGTAACAGCAGGGTCAAATCGTATTCCTCCCTTGCCCGGACCCAGTATGGTGGAGTGAATTACCCGGTAACCTTCGAAAACTTCAATTTTACCATTGTCCATGGTTACAGGCAAACCTACTATTACCTGTCTGGCAGGTACTTTAAGAATCTGGTACATTTCATCACTTACTCCCAGTATTCGTACCGCCTCATCAAAACGAGACATCATTGATTCCAAAGGGTTTTCCTTATCAGCAATCGGTGCTGGTTCAATATAATGCATTGATTTATTATTGTTTATTTATGAAGTTTAATTTATTACAATGCAAACTTAGATAAAATAAAGAAAATCTTAAAAAAATGATGTTTGTGAGAGCCAAATTATATTTGGCCCAGTGTCGTTTTGGAACTAATAAAGTTGTGATTTCTTAATTAGTAAATGATATAATTCTAAGAATACATACCAATCTAAGAATTATAATTTTTATAGTTATTTAATCTAAAATTAAAACTCTGCTTGAATTCAAATATTATTCTCTATACCTTTGCAGCCACATTTAAGTTAAAACCCATAAAGTATAATATTATGGAAGTTATGGAGGAAAAAACACACTATAATGCATCTGAACTTGAAGAGTTCCGTGAAATTATTTTAAAAAAGCTAGATGCTACTAATAACGAAGTTAACTTTATCAAGGAGACTTTGAGCAGAAGCAATGATAATGGTACCGATAATACAGCGGCAGGTACAAAAACCCTGGAAGATGGTGCGGATGTACGAGAAAAAGAACAGTTAAGCCAATCTGCCGCACGTTTGCAGAAATTTGCGAGCCAGCTTGAAGCTGCCCTGATCCGAATTAAAAACGGAACTTACGGTATTTGTAAAGATACCGGGAAACTGATTCCTAAAGAAAGATTAAAGGCTGTTCCTCATACACAACAAACTATTGAGGCAAAAATGAAAGCATCTAAATAATATTTGAAAATACAACAATAGACCCTAACTTCAACCGCCTTAATTTATTAGGGCGGTTTTTTTTATGCCGAATTTTATTAACAAGCTTCTACCAATAGCGTATCTAATTTTACTTATTCTATTTCAAATAATAGCTAACAGGTTGTGTTTTTATCCGCTATTTATATGTTATAGTTTACTGTTTGTAATTTATGGAGCTATTATATACGGAAAGAAATCAGGGCATATCTGGTTTTGGGGAATACTCTTTCGGGGCTTATTTCTATTCAGTATTCCATTTCTTTCAGATGATTTTTACAGGTTTCTTTGGGATGGACGACTACTTGTGATGGGCCTTGATGTATATCAATACCTACCCAAAGATATAATAGTTCAATTCTCTGGTGACTATATGCACACGCTATTCAGAAATATGAATTCTCCGCAATATTATTCGGTTTATCCACCCTTTAATCAAATCCTGTTTTCTATATCAGGTCTGTATGCGGGGGATAAATTAGTATATGGTGTATTAATCATGAGAATTTTAATCCTTGTGTTTGAAATGGGCATTTTCGTTTTAATTACGCAATTAACAGCTTTTTTGAAAAAAGATTCAAAAAAAATATTAGCCCTTTATGCCTTTAATCCACTGATAATTATTGAATTAAGTGGGAATCTTCATTTCGAAGGGCTTGTTCTTTTTTGCCTTTTACTATCCTGGTTTATATGGCTCAGATATGGCCAAATTATTCTTTCTGCTGTAATTTTTGGTTTGGCAGTAAGTACCAAAATGATTCCGTTGATTCTTTTACCATTTGTATTTAACAAATTGAAGTATAAAAATGGCTTTCTATTTAGTATAGTTGTTTTAGCAGTGAATTTAATACTTATAGCCTATTTTATGAATTTGGAAGATTTCTCAAATATGAATGAAAGTATACGACTTTTTCGATCCAAATTCGAGTACAATGCAGGACTTTGGTATATTCTGAGGTATTTTGGAGAACTGTTTACCGGCTTCAATATATTGAAATATGCAGGCCCAATTCTTTCACTTTTTACTCTTATCGGGATATTGTTTTTAAGTTTTAAAAGTCGTTTTTCTTTCGCAAAAACTTGTTTATACATTTATCTGGTTTACCTAGGCTTTTCTACAACCGTGCATCCCTGGTATCTTATTGTTCCACTAGGGATTTCGCTTTTTACTGAGACCCGAATGATGATATTTTGGTCTTTTTGGGTGTTTTTGTCGTATTACGCTTATCGATTTTCCCCGGTTCAGGAGAATCTTTTCGTAATAGCAGTTGAGTATATTTCTATTGCGATTTTTATGGTCTTCGAAAAACAAATTAGGGCGATTGGTAACGATTTTATTGACAAATATTCTTCGGTTTGAGACTGGTATTCCTGATTTCCTCCAATTTATTTGTAATAAATACCGATTTTCTCTTTAAAAAATACAAAAAACTAGGTTTGGGAATTTGTTTGTTAGCGTGGAGTGATTAATTTTGCAATCCGAAAATTAATTGATACGCATTAAACTTATAATAAATGGCTAATATCGGTAAAATATCCCAGATAATCGGA
Source organism: Jiulongibacter sp. (assembly GCA_024645245.1). Classification (GTDB taxonomy): domain Bacteria; phylum Bacteroidota; class Bacteroidia; order Cytophagales; family Spirosomataceae; genus JAHEBN01. Next base: position 5,609 of record JAHEBN010000123.1, read on the forward strand.
CCGGTTGTGGATGTGAGTTTTGAGGGTGAAGGTTCTCAGATTCCTGCAATTCTGGATGCCTTATCTGTTACCAAATCTAATGGACAGAAAGTAATAATGGAATGCCAGCAACACCTGGGAGAAGATCGTGTGCGTGCAATCGCCATGGATTCCACGGATGGTTTGCAGAGGGGGATGGAAGTTACTCACTTGGGCTCGCCTATCACTATGCCCACAGGTGATGAAATCAAAGGTCGCCTTTTCAACGTGGTGGGTGAAGCTATTGATGGTTTAGGTGCCGTAAATACCAAAGGTATTTCTATTCACCGTGCTGCCCCTAAATTTGAAGATTTGGCAACTTCTACGGAAGTATTGTTTACCGGTATTAAGGTTATTGATTTGCTTGCACCCTATGTGAAAGGTGGTAAAATCGGTTTATTCGGTGGTGCTGGTGTAGGTAAAACAGTATTGATTCAGGAATTAATTAATAACATTGCCAAGGCATATGCGGGTCTTTCTGTATTTGCTGGTGTGGGTGAGCGTACCCGGGAAGGTAATGATTTGCTTCGTGAAATGATTGAATCAGGTATTGTAAAATATGGCGACGCTTTCAAACATTCCATGGAAGAAGGTGGGTGGGATTTAAGTGTAGTTGACAGAGATGCTTTAAAAGAATCTCAGGCTACATTTATTTTTGGTCAGATGAACGAGCCTCCGGGAGCACGTGCGAGAGTAGCACTTTCTGGTTTAACAGTTGCTGAGTATTTCCGTGATGGAGATGGCGAAGGCAAAGGTCGAGATATTCTTTTCTTTATTGACAATATTTTCCGATTTACACAAGCAGGTTCTGAGGTTTCAGCCCTATTAGGTCGTATGCCTTCTGCTGTGGGTTATCAACCTACTTTGGCAACTGAAATGGGTGCAATGCAAGAGCGTATTGCCTCAACCAAAAGAGGTTCGATCACATCAGTACAGGCCGTTTATGTACCTGCCGATGACTTGACCGACCCTGCTCCGGCAACTACATTTGCTCACTTGGATGCCACTACTGTATTGAGTAGAAAAATTGCAGAGCTTGGTATTTATCCGGCTGTGGATCCTTTGGATTCATCTTCAAGAATTTTATCTGCTGAAGTTTTGGGTGATGCCCATTATGACTGTGCACAACGTGTTAAAAATGTGTTACAACGTTATAAAGAACTTCAGGATATCATCGCGATTCTGGGTATGGAAGAACTTTCTGAAGAGGATAAGTTGATCGTTTCCAGAGCTCGTCGTGTACAACGTTTCTTATCTCAGCCTTTCTTTGTTGCTGAGCAGTTCACCGGTTTGAAAGGCGTACTAGTAGATATCAACGATACCATCAAAGGTTTTAATGAAATTATGGATGGTGCTTATGATCACCTTCCTGAGGCATCTTTCAACCTGGTAGGAACTATTGAAGATGCAGTTGTAAAAGGTGAAAAACTAATGGCCGAGGCGAATAAGTAATTAAGCCAAAGTATTTAAAATTTTATAAATATGCTTTTAGAAATTATTACACCTGATAAAAATGTATTCAAAGGAGAGGCGGATTTAGTTACTCTTCCCGGTAAATCAGGTGAATTTCAGATATTAAAAGATCACGCACCCTTGGTTAGTACACTTGCAAAGGGTAATTTAACTATTGATAATAAGGGTCAAAAACAGACTTTTCTTGTAGATGGTGGTGTGATTGAAGTTTCGGCTAACCGCGTACTGGTTTTAGCCGAAGTGGTGAAGTAATTAGTACAACAAAATGGATCAAGTGTAAAACGACCCCGGAGAAATTCGGGGTTTTTTTATGTTTCATTTTTAAGTTCCTCCAGTTTATCCAGAAAATGCTATTTTTACGGCAATTCAAATACCTTATGGGAATAAAATCAATCTTAAGTAAATTATTTGCCGCATATATAAACCGAAAGGATCAAAATTGGATAGACAACCCGATTGAAACTCAGGAGAAATGGCGTAAGAAAATCATTGCTAAAGCTAAAAATACAGCTTTTGGAATTGATCATAATTTTACAAAAATAAAAGACTATGAAGATTATAAAAATGCCGTACCTGTTCAGGATTATGAAGGCTTGAAACCTTATATTGAACGAATAAAGGACGGTGAAGAGAATGTATTGTGGCCAGGTAAACCACTTTATTTTGCAAAAACTTCAGGTACTACTTCGGGTACCAAATACATTCCGATAAGTAGAGATTCCATTCATAATCACATCAACTCGGCTCGTAACGCTATTCTGGCCTATATTCATGAAACAGGTAATGCCAATTTTCTTAATGGCAAATTGATATTTTTATCCGGGAGTCCGGAAATGAACAGGGTGGGGGGTGTACTCACTGGGCGATTATCAGGAATATCAAATCACCATGTTCCGGCTTATTTGAGAAGTAATCAATTACCATCTTACGAAACGAATTGTATAGAAGAATGGGAAGAAAAGCTGGATAAAATAATCGATGAAACTATAGATCAGCCCATGGGTCTAATTTCTGGTATTCCACCCTGGGTTCAAATGTATTTTGATAAAATTAATGAGCGTACGGGTAAAAAAATCAAGGATGTTTTTCCCGGGTTTTCCTTGTTTATATATGGTGGGGTAAATTTCGAACCTTATAAAGCCAAACTTTTTGAAACAATTGGTAAAAAAGTGGACTCTATTGAGCTATATCCAGCTTCGGAGGGTTTTATCGCTTATCAAAATGAACAGCATGATAATGGTATGCTTTTGCTTTTAGATTCCGGTATATTTTATGAATTTATTCCTGCCGATGAGTATTATAATGATAATCCTACTCGATTAAGTATAGGTAAGGTGGAATTAAACAAGAATTATGCACTCATAATCAATTCAAATGCTGGTTTGTGGGGATATTCTATTGGAGATACGGTAAAGTTTGTTTCTCTAAAACCCTACAAAATAGTTGTGTCCGGACGTATTAAGCATTTTATTTCTGCTTTTGGGGAACATGTTATTGGGGAGGAGGTCGAGAAAGCTATGAAATACGCCTGCGAGATGCATCCTGAAACAGAGATAGTTGAATTTACGGTTGCTCCTAAGGTATCTCCGGAAAATGGATTACCTTATCATGAATGGTTAATAGAATTTGCCAATGAGCCTGTGGATAAGGAAGGATTTGCGAAAAGGCTGGATCAAAAAATGAAAGAATTAAATGTCTATTATGACGATTTGATCTCAGGTAATATTCTTAAAAGTTTGGTAATAAAAGAATTAAACAAGGGTTCGTTTATTAATTACATGAAATCAATTGGCAAGCTTGGGGGACAAAATAAGGTTCCAAGACTTTCTAATGATCGTAAAATTGCAGATGATTTAGTAAAATTTTAATTAAATGTATTAAAGGAAGCTGAGATTAGGCAATAATTTCAAAATTATCGCCATCCTTATAAAAAGGATATTTTTCGCGGAAAGTATTTAATTTATTTTTATCAATTTCAAGAACAATTATATCGTCCTTTTCTGAAAGCGGATTTATATTAACACCCAAAGGATCCACTCCTGTGGAGTGACCTGAATAGCTCAATCCTGCTCCATCTTTTCCGATTCTGTTTACTCCCAAAACATAAGATTGGTTTTCAATGGCTCTGGCTTTTAACAAAGTATCCCAGGCATTCAAGCGGGCATCGGGCCATGACGCAACATAAATCAGTAAATCGTATTGCAGATTTTTGTTTATGGACCAAACCGGAAATCGTAGATCATAGCAAATTTGTGGGCAAATTTTCCAGCCTTTGTATTCTATGTTAACCCTTGATTTTCCTTCGGAAAAAAAGCGGGATTCAGTTCCAATGCGAAACAGGTGTTTTTTGTCATAGGATTGAACGGTACCATCGGGTATAACAAATAAAAACCGATTGTAAACATGGCCATTTTCATTTATTGGTATGGTACCACAAATTGCCGAAGATATTCGCTGAGCAATTTGTTTCATCCATTTTGTGGTGGTATGATTTGGAGGCTCTGTGATTGGGCTGTTTTCTACAGAAAATCCCGTGGTAAACATTTCCGGAAGGATAATTAAATCAATTTTCTGAGCAATTTGACAAATTTTTTCCTCTAAAGATGCTCTATTAGCTTCCGGATTTTCCCAAAAAATATCAGTTTGAATAAGTGCAACTTTTAATAAATCCTTCATATTACTTTTTGAAGAACCGCATTTTATAATCTGCCCTCACAATACCTTTAGCAATATTAGTAAGCTTTTTCTTCAGCATTTGTTTTTTTAGAGGAGCCACATGATCTGTAAATAGAATTCCCTG
>JAHEBN010000123.1:9909-13423 GCA_024645245.1 Jiulongibacter sp.
TTCCCTGAATATGGTCGTATTCGTGTTGTATAATACGGGCAGCCATGTCTTCATATACTTCAATATGCTCCACCCAATCCAAATCCCGGTAACGAATTTTTACTGTTTCAGGTCTGTAAACTTCGGCACGTATATCCGGTATGCTCAGACAACCTTCTTCAAATGCCCACTCTTCGCCTTTTTCTTCCAGTATTTCGGCATTTATAAATACTTTTTTAAAGCCAACTAATGATATATTTTCCTCTTCATCTTCTTCCAGATTGCTATTCATTGGAGTGCCATCTACTACGAACATGCGGATATCTTTACCAATTTGGGGAGCTGCCAAACCTACGCCGGAAGCGGCGTACATGGTTTCAAACATATCTTCCGAAAGTTTTTTAAAATCTAATTCTTCTTTAGAAATATTACGGCATTTTTTTCTCAATACCGGATCTCCATACGCCACAATGGGGTAAATCATGCTTTCAGCTTAAATTTTTTACAAAAATAAGAAGAATTATCCGAGTTAAATGGGCAAACCGGCTTTGTTTAAACCACTTTGATTCTTAAAAAGATTCAAATCAGCCTGAACCATATCTTTTACTAAAGCCGCTAAGTCATACTTTGGTTGCCAACCTAATTGGGTTTTGGATTTGGTAGGATCGCCTATCAATAACTCCACTTCAGTAGGACGGTAATATTTTGGATCTACGGAAACTACTACTTTCCCCGTTGTTAATTGATATGCAGAATTTGAACAAGAAACGACTTTAGCTATTTCATTTTCATCTTTTCCTTCAAAGGCAAGTTCTACACCAATTTCAGCAAAGGCCATTTTTACAAAATCCCTAACTGTCGTAGTGATTCCGGTTGCAATCACGTAATCCTCCGCTTTTTCCTGTTGCAGAATCAGCCACATAGCTTCTATGTAGTCTTTAGCATGGCCCCAGTCCCGTTTGGCATCCAGATTACCCAAATATAGACAATGCTCCTGACCCAAGGCAATTTGAGATACAGCACGGGTAATTTTTCGGGTAACAAAAGTTTCACCACGCAAAGGAGATTCGTGATTAAAAAGTATCCCGTTACAGGCAAACATATTGTAGGCTTCCCGGTAATTTACGGTAATCCAGTAACCGTAGAGTTTGGCAACCGCATAGGGAGAACGCGGATAGAAAGGAGTAGTCTCCGATTGAGGTACCTCCTGAACCAATCCATACAGTTCAGAGGTAGATGCCTGGTAGATTCTCGTTTTTTCAATAAGGCCTAATATCCGAATGGCTTCTAAGATTCGGAGGGTACCAATTCCATCCACATTTGCAGTATATTCCGGGGAGTCAAAACTAACTTTTACATGGGACATTGCTCCCAGGTTATAAATTTCGTCCGGTTGTACTTCCTGAATGATGCGGATGATATTGGTAGAATCACTTAAATCACCATAATGCAGTATGAATTTTACCCCTTTTTCGTGTAAATCGGTATAAAGATGATCAATTCGATCGGTGTTAAATAGAGAAGCACGACGCTTAATGCCGTGCACTTCATAGCCTTTGTTAATTAAAAATTCTGCCAGATAGGCTCCGTCTTGCCCGGTTACTCCGGTGATAAGGGCTTTTTTCATGTAATATTGATCAATTCTTAAGTTTTATTACTTTAATTTATATTGAAACCTTTTTTAATGTCAATTTTGTCCATAATAATTTTGGCTGTGGAAAAACGATTCACCAGATTGGAATAATACCTTTCTGCATCCATTTTTCTCAAAAAATCACCGGTTTTAATGCGGTATGTAGGTTGACTAAAGGATTCGTAAACTTCCAATTCAGGGAAATACTGTAATAAATAACCTTTTGCAGATTCAAATTCAGTCCTGCTATTTCCGTTAAATACTTGAATACGAAAGCCCTGTGCTTCAGAGATACTTTCGTTTTTAATTGAGATTTGTTTAAGAATCTTGTCCACCTCTGTACTTTCCCCTTTTGGTGTAGGAGCTAAAATTTTGATTTTATCCGGGTTTGAGTCTTCAGGAGTAATCATATTTCCCGTAAGAACAGGAACAGGCCTTACCCCGCTTAGATCCTCTTCATAATGGTTAATTTTTTCATCATTAACCGACTTAACAGGACTTAATCGTTTGCTACAAGCAAATTCAAGAAAAAGAAGCAGGATTAATAAATACTTCGTGGGCATGTTTTTCCGATTGTGGCTCAAAATTAAGTAAAAATATGCAAAAGGCCTTATTTTGATTTTTTGCGGTGCCTTCGACGATAAATTGCTTGTTGGTTGTTTTATTAGTCAGTGAATCCGAGGCGGTGCCTTCGACGACATGGTGCTGGTAGGTTGTATTATTCTGCAGTGAATCTCAGTCACCTTTTATTGGCATTTTATTTTTCACCGTTGACCGTGCCTTCGACGTAATTGTGCATGTTAGTTATCATATTCGAAAATGAATCTCAGTCACCTTTTATTGGCATTTTATTTTTCACCGTTGACGGTGCCTTCGACGAAATTGTGCTGGTTAGTTGTATTAATCGAAAGTGAATCTCAGTCACCTTTTATGGCAATACGTTTACATCCGTTGACTGAGCAGCTTATAAACTTAAAAGCTATTATTTTAGGAGAAACAAGTCGAAGGCAACGGAGAGTTGTCGGTGCCTTCGACGATATTGTGCTGGAAGGTTATATTATTCGAAAATGAATCTCAGTCACCTTTTATTGGCATTTTATTTTTCACCGTTGACCGTGCCTTCGACGATATGTTGCTGGTTAGTTATATTATTCTGCAGTGAATCTCAGTCACCTTTTTGGGCCAGCCGCTTTTTTTTATTGAGCGATAATCCAGGGAGGTTCTCTGATTGATTTTTAATCAAAGCCTCCTTTTTTGTCCGACTCCAGCCTTGTATTTGTTTTTCTCGATTGAAAGCATGGTCTATTCTATCGAAAACTTCTAAATATATCAATTTTACTGGCAAATGTTTTCTTGTATGATTTGCCCCTGCACCATTTTGATGTTGTAAAAATCTTTTTGCTAGATATTTTGTACTGCCGGTGTAATAACTACCGTCGGAGCATTCAAGTATGTAAAGATATGCCTTCATTTTAAAAGTAAAAAGATTACTAAAATAATGGATTATCTACATTAAGTGCTTGATCCCATTACTATTATTTGAAAAATTTCATGAAACAGTGCATTTGATCTGTTGTTGCCTGCTGGAAAATTAAGTCGAAATGGAATCTGTTTGACGGAGCCTTCAATGATATGGTTCTTTTTAGTTGTATTATTCGAAAGTGAATCTCGGGACGGTGCCTTCGACGATATTGTCCTGGTTAGTTAAAATATTCGGCAGTGAATCTCAGTCACCTTTTATGGTAATACGTTTACCTCCGTTGACTGAGCAGTTCATAAACTCAAATGCTATTATTTTAGAATAAACAAGTCGAAGGCAACGGTGAGTTGTCGGTGCCTTCGACGACATGGTGCTGGTTAGTTAAAATATTCGAAAATGAATCTCAGTCACCTTCATTGGTA
>JAHEBN010000124.1 GCA_024645245.1 Jiulongibacter sp.
CCTGCTTTGGGTACTTTTTCCATTTCCATTTTACCCTGAGCACCAACGAACAGTATTTTACAATCAGGGAATTGTGCCCTGAGCTCATTGGCAATAGATACAGCAGGATATATGTGGCCACCTGTACCACCACCACTTATAATTATTTTTAGTGGGCGATTCATATCTGCTGCGTTTTATTAGCGATTTCGCCTTTTGATACACTGAGAACAATGCCCAGGGCTATTGCAGTAAAAAGGATACTGGTACCTCCTTTACTTATTAGTGGAAGGGTTTGTCCTGTAACCGGGCCAAGGCCAACATTTATAAACATATGGGCAAAAGCCTGAAGTACAATGGTAAGGGTGAGACCGATACTTAACAAACCTGCAAATGGCCGGGTACTATTTTGTACCAACCAAATACCCCGGTATAAGAGCCATAAATAAATAGCCATAAGTGAAAGACCTCCTAGAAGCCCGTATTCTTCCAGAATTATGGCGTATATAAAATCGGAGTAGGCTTCAGCTAGTCTATACTTTACAGCACTATTTCCGGGTCCTTGCCCAATAACCCCACCTCTGGCAATGGCCATAAGGGCTTCTTGTTTTTGAGTGCTTTCGCTACCTATATCTCCACCTATTAATTTATTGCCGTCTAAATCTTTGTTTATAAAAGATTCGACCCGGTCAATTACGGTTTGGGAACGACCGAATTCAATATTGATTTTTTTCAAAATTATTCCGGTACCGATGGCAAGTATTAGACCTACCGCAACTGACGCTGATAATCCAGCTAAGAATTTGGCCGGAACTCTACCTATAAACATAATGGACAAACATGTAAAGCCCAGAATTACTGAGGTAGAAAAACTGGAAATGGCGAGCAATCCGCAAAGGACTCCGCACCAAATAATTATTGAACGGAAATCTTTCCAGGAAATTCGGGTATTTTGTTTACTGGCAAGCATAGCTGTAAGATTTGTTATTAAAACAATCCTTACCAGATCGGAAGTTTGAAATGTAAAACCCAAAATAGAAATCCATCTTTTGGCACCACCTACTTCTTTACCCATTACAAGCGTGTAAATTAACAGAAGTGGGGTAATCCATAGCAAAAGTTTTGCAATAGGTGCAATTTCCAGGAAGTCAAAGCGATGAATGACATAAATTATACCTAAACCACCTAGTAGAAAAAGGCTATGTTTAAGGAGGATGAGTTCTGGGCTTCCACTTGAGCTTCTATAGGCCAAAGCCGAAACAGAACTATAAACTGCTGCTAAACTGAAGCAACATAGGAGGATTGCAATCAACCAAATCTGCTTGTCACCTTGCAGATGGTCTTTCATTCGAAAGCTGGACATTAGGAAAATCTTTTATGAGTTAAGCACGTATTTATAAAACACTTACAGGTAATTGCTAAGTGTTTTAGCTATTCAAAATTAAACGAAGTATTCAGTAAAGAAAACATTTTTCTGATAAAATAATTTTTTACTAACAAAAAAGGGAGAATCCATCCGGAATCCCCCTTTTTCATATCACATGAAGCTTGAAAATGTTATTTTTTCAAAGCATCTCTGATTTCAGTCAAAAGATCAATTTCAGAAGGGCCTGCCGGAGCTGGTTCAGGAGCTGGTTTGCGTGTTTTGTTATAAGATTTAACAATGGCAAATAGTACAAGTCCAACTGCAATTAAATTAACTATGGAGTTAATCCATGAGCCATAATTAATGGAATTTTCAGGTTTGGTAACTGTTCCATCTGCGGCGATAACTGCTTCGTCTAAAACGATTTTTAAACTGGAAAAATCAGCACCGCCAGTGAAATGACCAACAAATGGCATCGCGATATTCTCGACAAAACCATTAATTACACCGCCAAGAGCGGCACCTAAAATTACGGCAACGGCAAGATCAATAACATTGCCTGTCATAATAAAGTCTCTGAATTCTTTAAGCATAATTATGAATATTAAAAGTGGAAAAAGGGTTACAATTGAAGTGAAAGGCCTGCAGCTAGACCTTGTGACAGCTGAAATTTCTTAACCTGATCTGAATCGTAAATACCTAATAGTGAAAAGTTTACATTCATATATTTATTTACTTTAGCTGTAGCGATCAGGTTTATGTTATGATCAATAGGCTTGCTTTGAGGTGCATAAGCAAGAAATGCCTGATAACGCCATTTTAAATTTAGATTTTTGGCAATGTCTTTATCAAAAACTGCAACAGCCTGAAAACCCATTTCATTAAGTAAAGTTTTGCCTCTGCTTACCCCATAAGATTTATCTTCATCATTTGCGGTATTATTGAATACAGCTTTACTTGATACGAATGTTTGACGTAAAGTTGCACCGCCTAATTGAAGAGCGAAGTATGAAACAGGTTTGTATTCCATTCCGATACCCTCGGCCAAAAAGCCGGGAGCAAATAAATTCGAAATCATATTGCCTCTTACCCCTTGATCATCAAAATTATATCCGGCAGAAAACTGAGATAAAAAGTTGATTGCACCAAACCAATTTAGTTTGTCATTGATTTTTCTTGAATATTTGGTTTCAGCAAAAATCCGGTCAACGCTTTTTCTCAGATCAAGACCCTTATTTCTCAGAAAGCCATATTGAAATTGAAGATCATTGGTCCATATACCCTTACCTTTTGTAAAGGCAGAATGGTTATTAAATAAGAATCCAAGGGCGATGTTATTTACCCCACCACCTTGCCAGCTGTCATTGAATGAGGCTTGAGCAAAATTTATTGCTAGTTGAGAGTTTTTTACCCACCAACCGACACGAAGTGAATCTTCCAGATTTTTAAGAATAACCTCCTCCTGAGCAGATGATTGAGCAAAAAAGCCAAAAGTTAGGAGTACAATAAGTCCGATTTTTTTCATTTTTATGGAATTTGGTTTAGAAAAATAGTTAATCATTAAATAAAATTACCTTTTCAGATTGAAGAACTTTTAGTGGAAAAATTGTTTTTCCACCTGCTGTTTCTAAGATAATATTTGTGTTATCAATGGCTAATATTTTACCTTTTACATTATTTATTTCTATTGTCTGACCCTCTTTATATTTATTTTTCGAATAAAACGAGCTTATGATATTTAGTAATATGTCTTTGGAAGCGAAGCCGTATCCGATTGAAAAAGAAAGTATTATTCCTGCTATCAGTATATTAAAGCTTGATTCTAAAAGGGTTGTATTAATGCCGGCTTGACCTAGTGCAGCTATTATTGAAATTAGCAGCATAAACATGAAGACCGCCATTCCAATTAACTTGCCAGAAGCAATATTAAATGATTTACAAAGGCCTACTACAAAATTTCTGAGAATATCCGACACAAAAAGACCAGCAAACATCATAATAGCAGCTGTTATAACTTTTGGAATAAATTCGACCAACATGGCAAACATATTCGAAATGGCTGGCACTCCAAGCTTATCGGCTGCTGTAATTAGGAAAAACAGCATGACGAAATAGTATGCAATTTTCGAAACTATATGGCTTAATTTTATTTCGACTCCGAATTTTTTAATGGCATCTATTTCATTAAGTTTTTCGCCAATTTTGTCGATCCCAATGGTCGAAAAAACTCGTTTAAGTATTAAAGAGGCTATCTTTGAAGTAATAACACCCACCAGAACAATTACCAAAGCTCCTATGAGATTGGTGGTAAATTCGGAAAATTGACTGATTAATCTTTGAAAAGTATCTAACAGAATGTCTTTTAGGTTTGGCAATTTGTTCATAGGAAATTAATTATTTTTCGGTTCTAATTCTTGTAATAGTTTTACTCCTGCCTCCATCGTTTGACCAGAAAACATAGATACTACCCCCATTATATCTCGGATTAGGTCAATTTCAGATACCAATATTTCTTTTAATTCGCTTAGGCCTTCAAATGGCAAATTTTCATGTTCAAAATCCATGGATGTTATTTTTTTAAATAAATTAATATTTTCAAAACTATGAGAGAGAATAAAGCCAAATGATCTAGGTAGTATTTTTTCATTTTGTCTTTTGTCCTTAACAATCTCATTTTTACTGCACTTTCACTTACATTCAATGATTCGGCAATATCTTTGATACTGAAATTATCCTGATATTTCATAAGAATAATTGCCTTCTCTTCTGGTGAAATTTTTTCCAGACTTTTTCTCAAACCTTCGGATTGCAACGACATAAGTTCTTGATCTACAACCTCCTCAATAAATTCAATATTTTCGTCAAGAGCTTCTTCTCTGGTTTTCTTTGTTTTCCTTATATTATCCATACAGTGATTGTATGTAATGGAGAAAAGCCATGTCGAAAATCTCGCTGTTTGTTTAAAAGTCCCTATTTTGGTTACTACTTTCAGGAAAATATCATGAGACATATCTTCTGCCATAGCACGATCATTTACAAAAGAGTAGCATTTTCGATACACTTTTTCGGCATAACGCTCATAAATCTCCTCAAAATAGCGATTTAGTTGGCTGTTTACATAAAGCTCAACTAATTCTTCATCGCTTGTTTTCTTAAATTCAGGACTTTTCAAATTGAGACTGTTTATTAGAGGAAAGTAACATAAAAACAGAAAAGTTACTTTTTGATTAACAAAGTTTTGTAAAAATGATGATTATTGAATACTATGTTGTTGTAAATTCTAAATATGTAACCTTTAGATATTTAGAATTACCAAAACGCATATTTTTTTAATGAATTTAACACGAAATAAGTAAATTTATGAAAAAATAAAAACCAAAATGACAGCTAAAGAATTTTTATCTAATCTTCCCGGTAAAATAAAGCCGGATGAAAATCCTGAGTTAAATACAATAATGCATTTCGATTTTAATGATGAAAAATATAGCATAAGTGTTGAAAACGGAATTGCGAAATTTAGCGAAGGCCTCAATGGCGATGCAGAAGTTACTTTAAAATCGTCGGCTTCAGACTTTGCAAAGATTGCAGCTGGAGAAATGAATCCGATGACGGCAATGATGTTTGGAAAATTAAAAGTATCTAATCCTCCGGCCATGATGAAATATGCCAAAATGTTAGGTTTGATGTAGAATGAATTAGTAGAAAAGCCGCATGAAAGTTTGCTTTCATACGGCTTAATTTTTTGACAAAATTTATCTGGAATAGTTAGGAGCCTCCCGCATGATCTGAATATCGTGCGGATGCGACTCTTTCATTCCTGCCGCTGATATTTTAACAAATTTGGCTTCTTGCAAAGCTTCAATATTGCCAGCACCTACGTACCCCATTCCGGCTTTGAGGCCTCCGGTTAACTGATACAACACTTCTCTTGCTAAGCCCTTGAAAGGTACTCGTCCTACGATACCCTCTGGTACCAATTTTTTCACATCATCTTCTGCATCCTGGAAATAGCGATCTTTTGAACCATCTTCCATAGCTTCTACAGAACCCATACCCCGATAAGTCTTAAATTTTCTACCTTCATAAATAACCATCTCGCCCGGTGCTTCCTCTGTACCGGCCAATAATGATCCAATCATTACGGTACTGGCTCCGCCTGCTATGGCTTTAACAATATCGCCGGAAAATCGAATACCGCCATCAGCAATTACCGGAACTCCCGATCCATGAATGGCATTGGCTGATTCGTAAACGGCCGTTAATTGAGGCATACCGATACCGGCAATGATTCGGGTAGTACAAATACTTCCGGGACCTACGCCCACTTTGACTGCATCAGCTCCGGCATCTACCAAAGCTTTAGCGGCTTCACCTGTGGCGATATTGCCACAGATTACCTCAAGTTTAGGAAAAGTATTTTTAATTTGCCTTAAGGTATCAATTACACCTTTTGAGTGTCCGTGTGCAGTATCAATACTTACCACATCCACGCCAGCTTTAACCAATGCTTCAATTCTTTTTTCTATATCGGGCGTAACACCCACTGCAGCTCCTACCAGCAATCGACCCAAATGATCTTTGGCAGCATTGGGTCTGTTTTTCTTTTTGAGAATATCTTTATAGGTAATAAGACCAACCAAATTATAGTCTTTATCTACAATTGGAAGTTTTTCGATTTTAAATTCTTTCAGAATTTGTTCTGCTTCATCCAAACCTACACCTTCCGCTGCAGTAATGATTTTATCTTTGGTCATGATTTCATCAATCGGTTTAGATAAATCTGTTTGAAAACGCAAGTCGCGGTTGGTCACAATGCCGTATAATTTGCCAGAGTCGGTAATTACAGGAATACCACCAACTTTTTGTTCTGTCATGATACGCATGGCGTCACCCAAAAGTGCATTAACACCTAAAGTAATCGGGTCGATAATCATTCCGCTTTCCGAGCGTTTTACCCGTCTTACTTGCTCGGCTTGAGCTTCTATGCTCATGTTTTTATGAATCATTCCAATACCACCTTCCTGAGCTACAGCAACAGCCATATCAAATTCAGTCACGGTATCCATTGCAGCCGAAATCAATGGGATATTTAATGAAATGTTTCGGGTAAGTTTGGTTTTGGTACTGGTATCTCTTGGCAAAAGTTCAGAATATGCCGGAACAAGTAGTACGTCATCGTAAGTAAGTGCTTCGAAAATGAGCTTTGAGGAGTCGATCATGTTGCAAATAATTCAGTTTTCTTATTTGCCAAGCAAAGCTAAGGAGAAATCTTTAATAAAATAGAAAATGCTAAATAAGTATTTCCATAAATAATTACCGAAAAATAAATTTATATGCTTAAAGGCCTTTTTTTGGTCATATTTATGGAAATTGTTTTGTCGAATCTAACAGAACTATGAAATTACACAAACTTTTTAAACTACTTATATTAATTTTCTTCACGGCAAAAAACGTAAAAGGCCAACAGGAAAACCTTATTGATGAAAATGTTGGTAATGGCATAACCTTCACTAAGGCCGTTGGTATTTTGTCAGATAATTTAGGCCGATTATATGTATGGGAGCAAGATGGTAAAGTATGGGTAGTAAATAATGGAGTTAAGTCTCCAACACCAATGATTGATCTGAGTCTCGAAGTTTTTCCTTCCGTACAAATGGGTTTAATCGGGATGGTTTTAGATCCTGATTTTACCTCCAACGGGCTATTTTATTTATATTATTCTGTAGACGTTTATTGGGAGCAAAACTATGGACAACCGGGATATAATCCTGCATTATTAAATGGAGGTAATGCCTGGCAACCAATTGCATCTTTTGGAAGATTAACCAGATACCAGGTAAATAATGTAACAGCCACTTTCCCCACTGCTAATCTTAGCAGCAGGCAGATATTAATAGGAGAAACTTTAAGTACCGGGGTACCTGTGACCGCATACAGCCATATTGGGGGTGCAATGACTTTTGGACATGATGGTAGTTTAATTGTATGTACAGGAGATGGCGGAGCCAATGGAGATGATGTTACCGGAGATGTAGGTAATTATTATTTTTCGGATTATCAAGGTGCTTTGAGCAAGGGTATTATGACTCCTGCCGAGAACATCGGGATGTATCGTTCTCAATATGAAAACAGTTTATGTGGAAAAGTTTTGAGAATTAATCCGGCAAATGGTAACGGTTATCCAAGTAATCCAAACTATGAAAATGCATTTCCTCGTTCCGCAAAATCGAGAACTTTTGCCAATGGATTAAGAAATCCATTTCATGTGGTCTGGTTTGATGAGTCTGGCAGTCATGATTTAGAAGATGGTAATCCAGGTTCATTTGTGATTTCAGAAGTGGGGCGTGATCATTTTGACGAATTGAATGTATTAACCAATGCAAATCAGAATTTTGGCTGGCCGACTTATGAAGGTAATTCGAGAACAAGCCCCTGGGCAAATATGAGCTATCCTATTAATAATTATAAAAGACCTACAATTGCTTACAGAAATTCTGTGGGTACTTCTGAAAAAAACGGGCTTGTAGTCAATATTGGGGGAAGCCAAATACCCGGCCCTTTGATAATAAGTGGCAGTTGTATCGCCGGTGGAATATTTATGGAAAAAGAAGATTTCCCAGAAAAATATAATGGTGCATATTTTTGGACTGATTATGATGCCCGACAGATCTATGTTTCCTGGTTTAATGAAAATTTTGAGTTGGACTCTATGCAAATGTTTTATCAGGTACCGGGAAAAATAACACATTTAACAACGAGCCCTACGGATGCGGGATTGTTTTATCTGGATAATGCAGGTGGGATAAATAGTGTTTTAAAAAGAATCAGATATCAGAGTGGCAATAAAAATCCTATTGCCAAAATTTTTGCAGATAAGGTATCCGTCAACAATGGCGAATCCATTTCATTCGATGCACTTAATGCTTATGATCCGGAAGGTGATCCATTAGAATATTTATGGGACTTTGGAAATGGAGTTTTTCAAAATAATGATGCCACGGTTGTTAAAACTTTTCAATCCGCAAATCCGGTAATATTTAAGGTAAGATTAAAGGTTAAAGATTCGTTTCAGAATGAAGGATTGGATTCCGTCTTTATACATGTTAATTACAGTCCGCCAATTATCTTATCAACATCAATTGATGCCATACATATAATTGGAAATTCTTCAATACCAGTAACTCTTACAGCCAATGTATCAGATCAGGATACCCCTTTGAATCAATTAATTTATAATTGGGTGATCGTTTTATGTCATGATGGACATGAACATATAGCATCGAATACCAATGGTAATAACTTAGCCTATACTTTTGGACCCATAGAGTGTGAAGCCGGAAATGCCACTTACTGGCATCGGGTATATTTGAAAGTAACTGATCCGGAAGGTCAGGAGGCAAAATTTATAAAAGATATTTATCCTGATTGTGGTGGAGTAAGTCAACAAATCACTTTCCCCGAGCTCAGTGATTATACAATATCCACCAGTCAAATTACTTTAAATGCTACCTCAACATCAGGATTGCCGATTGCATTTTATGCAATTGAAGGCCCTGTAAATTTACTTGGAAACCTTTTGAAGTTTAATGGTCATCCTGGATTTGTAAAAATCAGGGCAACGCAAAAAGGAAACAGCACTTATGACCCAGCTGTTATTGTGGAGCGTTCTTTCCGGATTAAGAATGTCCCTTCCCAATTGGTACGAGCGGGTAGTTTATCATATTCCATGACTAATTTATCAGATGGTATTCTAAATTGGCAATTGCCTGATACAAGTTTTAGCTCAATTGAATTATATATTAATGGTGCCAAAACAACATTGTCCGGAAACAGAAGATTTCAAAATTTAAATAGTCTGAACCCAGGAAATCAATATAAATTTTATGTCAAAGGCATTGTTTCTGACTCGTATGTGGTTAATACTCCGGAGCTGATTGTGGAATTGCCTTCTCAAATTACTAATTGTGGCTCTGCCGACACCTTTATATCCGACATTAATTGGACATCTGCTACTTCGGCTTATGGAACAGTAAAAAAGAATTTAAGTTTTGATCAAAACCCTTTGAGAATTGGTGGACATCAATATGCAAAAGGCTTAGGTGTACACGCACCAAGTGTGGTGAAATATGCGGTAAATCAGGGTTATGAGAGATTTAAAGCAGAAATAGGAATTGATGATGAGGTGGATAATAGTAATTGTGGTTCTGTTGTTTTTAAAATATTCAATGAAGGGGTGGCTAATCCAATTTATACCAGTCCCGAATTAAATTATAATGCTTTGCCATTGCCTGTTGACATAAATATTTCTGCCGTAAATACACTAAGGCTTGAAGTATATATTGGTAATGGGGGTGATGTATGTGATCATGCCGATTGGGCAAATGCCAGATTAGGTAGTTGTAATATAGCAGATAAACTTGCTCCGGACCAGCCTGATATAATTTCTACAATCTCGGGTTCAGGGAATTTCCAACTCAATTGGGTACCTGTTATAGATGATTCAAGTGTGACCTATAAGTTATTCATTAATAACACTTTTATTTCTACCTTATCCGCAGGTATTTTGCCCTCGGTTGTTTCAGGAGTATCTCTGAATTCAAATGATATGTTGGTTATTCAGGCTATTGATAACACGGGGAATACCACTAATAGTGAACCTTATTTTTTCTCAAATCAATGTCCGGAAACGGTAGTTTTGCAGTCTTTATTTAATGATTTTTTAGATGGACAAACACATGAAATAAAATCATCTGATCAAATAATAAGTACGGGCAAAGTGGGTATTGGCAGTACACTTATTTTAAATGCAGCAAAAAAGATATTATTGGATCCTGGTTTTGAAGTAAATCAAGGGTCAATTTTTCAAACCAAGCTGGAGGGCTGTAATTAAGATATATAATTGTGATGAAAAATTGCTGATGTCAATTCTGAGTATATATAAGTCAGGAATTTAAACTTATGTACGAATTATTCTATTCCCGACAATACGCCCAAAATTTTACCATCGAATTGAATAATAGCAGTACTTGATTCAGATTTGGGGAAAAGGAATAATAGGCTGCAAATAAATTAGTTAACTTTTTTTACCAAGCAAAGCCAAAGACTGATTTAGGAGGTTTATTTACCGGCCTGATTTTATAAGAAAGACTTTATTTCTTAGTATAAAAATAATTGGAGCCATCTGCCAATACTGAGCCTATCGGAGAATTTTGATAAAGCACTAAATAGCTTATGCCAGCTTCTGAGACAAAGAAATACCAATTATAAGTCTGATCTTTTAACAAAATTAATGCGTCCTGACCTTGTTCTTTTCTTACTTCCAGTTTTGTATCTAATGTGACATTATTATTTCTGATAATTTTTAGATTTTTATTGGCTCCATCAATTTCCAGTATTTCTTTATATCCAATTTCTGGTTGGGTTATTTCTATTTGAGCAAATCCATTTACGATTTTTACCAGCTCCCATTCTCCATCAAAATCTTTGAATTGAGGACTTACAGAGCTATTTTCGCAAGATAGTAAACATAATAGTGAAAGAATAAGAGAATATATTTTTACCTTAAACATAGGCTAAAAGTTTACTATTTTACCCATAAATTGAATGGTACTAGATGAGTTTTCGGTAATCATAAAAACAAAGGGACGATTACATACAAACTGAGGATAAACCGGCACCGAAGTTAATTCTATGCCAATTGTAGTTACAGCTGCTGCTTCAGTTCCAACCTCATCTATTCCTACATAAGTATCTTGTTTAACAAAACCGACCTGAATTTTACCTGCCGGGGGTGAAATTTTGGATAAATCGGCAGCGGCGGTAAATAAGGTAGGCATACCCATGTCGCTTAATATATCATTTAACTCGATACTGTATTTCATAGTGAACTTGGGCAGACCTAAAATAACTTTTGGGGTATTTTTATTTATTCTTATCTCTTCTAAGTCATTAATGGTCAACTTATTAATTAAATCGTCAATACTCCCTTTTTCCGGTAAAAGTATGGTCATGCTGTATTTGCCCGAACCATACAGTAGCTTTATTGCCTGATACTTGTCATTATAATAATAAGCAAAAGTGTCTGTTTTCGACATCATATCAACGGTAGTGACTTTATCTCGACCATTAAAATCAGTTTTGTAAGTTTTCTTTTTATCAAACTGATTACTCCAATCACCTTTGAAATACAATGCATTAATTAAAAACATGACCTGATCTGCCGAAATATGTTCAAGAATCTGATCTACTTTACCTTTGGTATGTTCACTTGCCCAATTATTTATTTTTTCGACCGTACCAGGATTTGAAAAATCTTCTGAATAAATATCCGAGTTAAAACTTTTCTTCAATAAAGAAATAAAATCATTTTCAACAGGAAAAGTCTTTTCCTGCCAAATGGAATTTGCAAGTAAATTGGTAACTTTTGGATCTACATCGGGTAAGCCATCAATCAATTTTTTATAATTTTCATTAATCGCTGTTAAATCGGAGCCCTCGAGGTGCAATGTTTTTAAAATTTCTGTTTTCGAATTATTATCGGCACCATTTAGTAACATGCCCAATGCCATATGCAGACTTAATGGTGAAACAAAAAAGTTTTTTGAAGGAGTTTCAAATTTATTTAATTGCTTGATAAAATCTAGAGCAAATGAGGTTGTCTGACTCGAAAATTCCACTGGTATTTCGAGGTTTTTTCCTTCTGGAGCGGGAGGATTGGTGTCACATTTGCTGAACAAAGTAGTTAATATTAAAGCTAAAATAGCAAGGATAAAAGTTTTCATATTGATTTATAGAAATAGCTCTCCTAGTCAATTTAGTTATTGTATTTAAAACGCAATTTTCCGTTGGAAATTATATTGAAACCATCGCAGCAATGTCCACGAGAATTTATTTTTAGTCTAAAAGAAGAAAGGTTGGTGTGAAAGTGCCGTAATACTTTCCACCAACCTTTACTTAACCCTAAAACCCTTTTCAATATATAAGAATCAAAAAATGGAATTTTGGTTGGAATGTCAAATAAAAAAAATTAACTTCCTTAAATTATTAATTTGTAAACATATGATTATTAGGAGATTGGCTTTTTTATTTTTTTCGTATATATCTATTTTTAATTCCATGTCTCAAGACAGACTAGATGGTAAAGTATGGGCAGGAAGGTCGGAAGCCATTGCACGAAATGGCATGGTGTGTACTTCACATCAGCTTAGCACACAGGTTGCTGTTGAGGTTTTAAAAAATGGCGGTAATGCAATAGATGCTGCAATTGCAGCGAACGCAATGGAAGGGCTTGTGGAGCCGCACGTTAATGGAATTGGTGGAGATTTGTTTGCAATTGTTTGGGATGCTAAAACTCAACAGCTTTATGGCCTGAATGCTTCTGGGAGGTCGCCCAAAAGCCTGACTTTTGATGATTTAAAATCGCGTGGATTAAGTCATATTCCATCTCTAGGTCCATTGCCAGTTAGTGTACCGGGTTGCGTAGATGGCTGGTTTGAACTGCATAAGAAATTCGGAAGTAAACCTATGGACTATTTGCTTTCTCACGCCATAAAATATGCCCGTGAAGGGTTTCCTGTGCACGATGAACTGGCTTTGTCATTTACTCAGGTGCCGGCTTTGTATGGTAAGTTTCCAAATGTAAGTTCACTTTATTATCCCGATGGGAAAGTTCCAGAGAAAGGGGATGTTTTTGTCAACAATGACCTTGGAAATACTTTAGAAAAGATAGCAAAAGGAGGTAGGGATGCTTTTTATAAGGGTGAAATTGCGAGAATAATTGATAAGTTTTTTAAGGAAAATGGTGGCTACCTGAGTTATGAAGATTTGGCAACACATCATTCTGATTGGGTAAAGCCCATGAGTACTAATTATAGGGGATATGATGTGTGGGAGTTACCTCCGAACGGACAAGGAATCGCTGTATTGCAAATGTTGAATATTCTGGAGGGCTATGATTTTTCCAAAATAGAATGGGGCAGTAAAGAGCACATTCATCTTTTTATTGAAGCTAAAAAACTCGTATTTGAAGACCGGGCTAAATTTTATGCTGATCCGGCATTT
>JAHEBN010000125.1 GCA_024645245.1 Jiulongibacter sp.
TCATTTCGAAAGCAAACAATTGTTATTCAACGGTATGTAAATAAAGCTATACGAAACAGATAAACAAAGTCATTATTTGAAATATATAAGAGTAACTGGATGTAATACTATATGGTGGAGATTTTTTGGTCATTCAATAATAAATATTTCAATGCAATATACCCACACAGTACTGAATAAATCCCTCCATGTTATGTGCATGTAAATGGGCTCCATCAAAAAGAAAACCGCGAAGTATGAGCCAAACGGCCAAAAAGGAATAACTTAATTTTATAAATAAACGGCCATGATTGCCAATAAATAACCTGAGACTTTTGCTGCCCAGAGAAATGCTGAGCATCATGGGTAGGGTACCTAAACCGAATAAGCCCATAAATAATGCTCCTTTCCAAGGTGAAAGTTCAAGAAAAGCTCCTGCAAGTGCAGCATAAACTAAACCGCAGGGCAGAAGGCCATTAAGTAAGCCAAAAACAACCTGACTTGAAAAATAACCAAGACCAAAACTATTCTTTATTCCTGATTTTAATTTACCCGTAAAGCGGGCAATGGGTGGGTAAGTATCGAGTTTGTTTACTATGCTATCCGGTAAAAACAAAACCAATAAGATTAGTATACCAAACAGAACAGAAAGTATATTCTGAGATATAAACAGGCTGGATTGTTCTCCAAAAAGGCCAATCAGAAACCCCAGTATGGCATAAGTAAATATCCTGCTCGCATTATATAGAGTTCTTCCGGAAATATAACGGAATGAGGTAACCTGATTTTGAGGTAAAAGCAAGGTAAGCGGTCCGCACATTCCTGCACAATGCAGGCTTCCCACCAAACCCATCATGAAGGCCGCCCAAATCATTTAAATTGTTATTTTTTGCTCCAGGTAATAATCTTTTCCAGATTTTTTCCAGTTTAATTTTACTACCCATAATCCTTTCGGCAGTTTCTCTACATCTAATGTTTGCCCGTTTTCTGAATTCAGATTTAAGGGATAACTGATGTCGAAATTAGCATTCGAAGGCCTGAAAAGCCGGATATTCCCTGTAGACCCCGCACACTCCTGCGGAAACAAGAAGTTTACTCTTGAATCAACACTGCTTATTTCCACTTCCTCACTCAGGTCTTTTGCATTTTGCATTTTCTGAATGGTAGACTCGTAATCCAGCTCCTCTTTGTAGTAATCTTTACTTACCAGATATATGTCTTTTTGCTGCATAGCCCGATAAACCATGTAACTCATAAAAATCACAAATGACATATACAAAACAATAATTTTTTTACCCCAGCTCATATTTTTTTTATTTTTTTAGTTTTTAAGGATTAGGTTTTAGGTTTTGGTGAAAAAGGAGCAAGGGAAAGGATCATGGATTGTTTGAACTTTCGATTTCCAGAGACACCAAACTTCAAACTTCGTACCTCCAACTTCGTGCTTTCAACTTCGTACTTCCAACCTTTAAACCTTCCAATCTTGAACTCTAAAACTTTCCAACTCTTAAAACCTTCCAAACTTGAACTTTTGAACCTTGAACTTTAAAACTTTCCAACCTTAAAACCTTTAACTCTAAAACTTTGAACTCTATAACTTACCCCCCCTCAATTATTAGGCCCCAAAAAATTCGTATCTATGGTCTCCATTTCTTTGTCCCCGTTCATAACGTGAATATCGAGATTTGTTTTCCTTTGGTGAATATATTCCTGAGGAAATTCGATAAAAAACACCACTTCCTCTTTACTGGCCGGGCCCACTTTTACCGTTTGAGAATCTCCTACAACTCTTATAACACCGTTTTTATCATCAAGTTTAAGGCTTAACTCCAGTTCTTCCTGAGTTTTATTTACCAATTGGGCATTGTACAGGTTGGTGATAGTACCTTTTTCTGTTTTTTGGTACAATTGACCAGGCACACGCATTAAGGTGGTTTCTACCTCCGATCTTCCCATTATCAAGGCTGCTTCTACGACAATCAAAGCCGTGAGCACAATGGAATAGGCAAGCGAACGTGTAGAAAATTTATAAGGTACTCTTTTTTCCACCGAATCAACTGAAGCATACCTGATAAGTCCACGTGGTTTGCCCACTTTGTCCATTACATCGTCACAGGCATCAATACAGGCCGTACAATTTACACATTCCAGCTGTACACCATTTCGTATGTCAATACCCGTAGGGCACACTTGTATACATAGTTTGCAGTCTACACAATCGCCCTGAGCAGCTAATGTTTCCTCATTTGTATTTTTATTAATTTTTCCTCTGGGCTCACCTCTTTTATCATCGTAAATGATATTCATGGTTTCCCGGGTAACCAAAACTCCCTGAAGACGACCATATGGGCAAATTGCTACACAAACCTGTTCTCTTAGTTTAGAGAAAACAAAATAAAAGGAACCTGTAAAAGCAACCAAAGCTACAAATCCTGACCAGTTTTCGGATGGGGAATGCGTTATAAGTTGAATTACTTGCTCATAGCCAATTAAATAGGCCAGTGTAATGTGAGCTATAAATATCGAAAAGGCTATGAAAATGACGTGCTTCAGCGTTTTTCTCCATATTTTGTCAAAATTCCACTCGCTTTCATCAAATTTCTTTTGTTTTCTTCCGTCTCCTTCCAGCCAGTTTTCGATCGGGCGGAAAATCATTTCCATAAATACAGTTTGTGGACAAAGCCATCCGCACCAGATTCGCCCAAATGCAACAGTGAAAAGGGTAATGAAAAGAACAAAAATAATCATTCCTAAGCCAAATATCACGAAGTCTTGTGGAAGAAACAGCCTGCCAAATATGACGAATTTTCTTTCGAAAATATTCATCATTAATAAAGGTTGCCCATTGATTTTAATAAATGGACCGGAAATGAAAATTGCAAGAAAGGCTATAGTGGCGATGATTCTTTTGTTATAAAATCTGCCTTTTGGTTTTTTAGGATAAAGCCAGATTCGTTTTCCGTCTTTATCTACCGTGGCCAGCGTGTCGCGGTATTCTTCGTCATCGTAGATTTCTGAATAAGATACAGGAGTTGGCATTTAAAATTTTTATATAAAGGTGAAGTGTAAAATTTGGGACAGGAGCAAGCCCCTGTCCCAGGTTTTTGGGTTTTATAGCTTACTAAGCTCTTTTGAGGGTTGTTCAACGGTAGCCGGTGCCTCTTCTGTGGCTTCCGGTACATATTTCTCACCTTGAGGTGCTTTGCCGTTTGGCGGATTTGACCCTTGCATGGTAAGAATGTAAGAGGCTACAGATCGCATATCTGCGGGTTTAAGAGTAGCCTGCCAGGCTATCATGCCTTTTTCGGGTACGCCATATTTTATGGTACTGAAAAGATTCTTGACCGAGCCGCCATGCAACCAGAATTCATCGGTAAGGTTTGGACCTACACCGCCTTCACCGGCATTTCCATGACATACGGCACAGTTACCTTCATAGATAACTTTGCCTGTTTCAAGATCTGCTGTTTCTGTTGCCAGCGTAACATTATTTTCGTCAATTTCGGTACCACCTCCGGCTGAAACTTTTTCTGCTTTTGCAGTTTTGGCTTCGGCCATAGCTATCTCATATTCCTCACCCGACAGCGGGCTTGATTGCCATACGTGATAATTAAGCATATAAATTACAGCAAATACCATGGCACCGTAGAACATGCCCAACCACCATGGTGGCAGATGGTTATCCAGTTCTTTTATGCCGTCGTAATCATGATCCAGCATAATTGTTGCCTCTTCTTTCATCGGACGTAGGTTATTCATCCTATCCCAAAAAGATGCCATACTGAATGGCTTGGTTTCGATGCCATTCTTTTCATTGATCATTGTTTTCAGGGTAAAGAATATATTCATTACCACCACCAGTAATATTAGCGTGAAAACGATCAGAACACCAAGCAGTAAAAACTGAAAGAGTTCTTGTGCTGATTGAAATTTTAAATCCATTTGATTATCAATTTTAATTGGTAATTATTCTTCTTTACCCAAGGGTAAATTTTCCATGTGTTTGATATACTTCTTGTCGGCTTTGAATACAAAGAAACCAAGCATGACAAAGAAGCTGAAAAATATGATCAGAGATATTATCGGAAAAACGGATACGCCCTCAATTCCGGCTAGATAATTTTTAAACATAATTGTAAAATTTATTTGGCTTTTATATCGGTTCCCATTCTCTGAAGATAACCTATCAAAGCAATGATTTCTCTTTCTTTATTTACTTCAATTCCAGCTTCTTTCAGATTTGCAGTGATTTGCTCAGCTTGTGCATTCAAATCAGCAACGGCTTTGTTTTCATAGCCTTCTGCATATGGCACTCCCAGTGTTCGCATGGCCGAAATTTTCTTAGCTGTAAGATCCGTATTGTAATTGTCGTCTAACAGCCATGGGTATGCCGGCATAATTGAGCCCGGAGACATTGTGGTCGGATCCAGCATGTGATTGTAATGCCAGCTATCCGGATATTTTTGTCCTACACGTTGCAGATCAGGACCGGTACGTTTCGAACCGAATAAGTGCGGGTGATCGTAAACAAACTCACCTGCTTTGGAATATTCACCGTAACGCTCAGTCTCACTCCGGAACGGACGTATCATTTGCGAGTGACAGTTGTTACAACCTTCTCTGATGTAAATATCGCGTCCTTCTAATTCAAGCGGAGTATATGGTTTTACCGAAGCAATTGTTGGAATATTAGAATCAACCACCCAGGTAGGCACGAACTCTACAATACCACCTATTGCAACGGCCACAAAAGCCAATCCAGTGAATAGTACAGGTTTTCTCTCAAGTACAGAGTGCCATCCACCACCGGCAATTTTTACATTCTTAACTAATGCAGGAGCTTCAGCATATTCGTCGGCAAGAAACTCACCCTGACCTGCGGTTTTAATCAAATTGTAAACCATTATTAAAGTACCTGCCAGGTATAAAAGACCACCAATCGAACGCATAACATACATAGGTATGATTTGAGTTACCGTTTCCAAGAAGTTTGGATAGGCAAGGAAACCATCTGTATTGAACTCTTTCCACGTTAAACTTTGGGTGAAACCAGCCCAGTACATTGGTAAGGCATAAAACAGTATACCAAGTGTTGCAATCCAGAAATGGGTATTAGCTAATTTGGTGGAGAAAAGTTTGGTTTTCCACATTCTGGGTACCAACCAATAGGCCATACCGAAAGTCATAAAGCCATTCCATCCCAAGCCGCCTATGTGTACGTGAGCGACTGTCCAGTCGGTATAGTGTGATATGGCGTTCACGTTTTTCAAAGAAAGCATCGGGCCTTCGAATGTACTCATACCGTATGCTGTAACGGCAACCACAAAAAACTTAAGAACCGGATCTTCCCGTACACGGTCCCAGGCACCGCGAAGTGTCAAAAGGCCGTTAAGCATACCACCCCACGATGGTGCAATAAGCATGATTGAGAAAACTGTTCCTAAACTTTGTGCCCAATCCGGCAAGGCAGTATAAAGCAAATGGTGAGGACCAGCCCAGATATACAAGAATATCAAAGACCAGAAGTGGATAATAGATAATTTATAAGAATATACAGGTCTGTTTGCTGCTTTTGGAAGGAAGTAATACATTAGACCCAAAATCGGTGTAGTAAGAAAAAATGCCACCGCATTATGACCATACCACCATTGTACGAGGGCATCTTGCACACCTGCATATATGGAGTAACTTTTTGTCCAGCTTACGGGCAACTCCAGCGAGTTTACAATGTGAAGCATTGCGATGGTTACCGCTGTGGCAATGTAAAACCAAAGAGCCACATACATGTGTCTTTCTCTGCGTTTTACAATAGTCATGATCAGGTTTAAGGTAAATACCACCCATACAAGGGCAATTGCAATGTCAATCGGCCATTCCAGTTCTGCGTATTCTTTTGAAGTGGTAAGGCCAAGTGGTAAAGTAATAGCGGCCGCAAGTATTATTAACTGCCAACCCCAAAAGTGAATCCAACTCAAAGCCTTACTAAACATCGGTGTTTTGGTAAGACGTGGAGTGGAATAATAAATACCTGCAAACATACCATTACCTACGAATGCAAAAATAATTGCATTGGTGTGAAGGGGTCTCACACGGCCAAAAGTGGTATATGGAAGGTTAAAGTTTGCTGCCGGAAAATAGAGCTGAATGGCTGCGGTTAGTCCCGCCAGCATACCCACGATTCCGAAAGCTAATGAGGCAATAAGAAAGGCTTTTACTATCTTATTATCGTAGTAAAAGCCTTCCAATGCTCCACCGGACTCAGATGATGATCCGGAGAATAGAGGTTTATTTCTGAACTGCATAAAATAGGTTTTTATGTTTAATTTCTAGTGTAAAATTATTTTTGAATTAGTGGTGGAAACATGACTTTTATTACTCAATAATATGATCTCTGTCATAAAGTAGTTTCTTTATCAGTCAGGTATTCGAATCCGGCCACAAATGCCCTGAATTTATACTTGGTTTCTTTATAATTTTTTTGGAAATCCCTCATTTCAGCTTTAAAATATCGCTGGTCACGCATGCTTTCGGCGTCAATTAAGTTTTGAGTTTGTATTTCTTCGGCCATTTCATGCCTTATTTCACCGATTTCATCCAGCATTCTTTTGGTCAATCTCTGGTAGTGATGAAAATCCTGTACAAACTGAGCCACTATCAGGCTTTTGTGGCTATCGCCAATGGTGCGGCTTTTGAGGTCATTTAGCACGTCTAAAAAATAATCTACTTCATTCTGAGCTTGAAGTAATTCGTTTTTCCATTCCGTTTGAGCTTTAATGGTCCGTATTATCTGATTTGGTTGACTTACATTATCCATAGTTTTATTATTTAATAGGTCAAAACTAGGTATGCATTTGATCTGAAATAATGAGGGTGGCCAGTGTTTAAAATGATTAATGTCAGAAAAAAATAATACGGACTTAAAAAAGAAATGGCAGGAAAAATCATTCCCGCCATTTACTGCTTAGAGTATAAACCCTAATTATTCACCTTTTTTACTTTTGTCTGAATCATCAAACAATATCCTTACTGCAGGTGTGATGGTGTCGTCAAACTGCCCATCTTTGGTTGCCCAAAAAAAAGCTGCCAGAAAACCACCTGCTACTACCAATGCTGCTATTACTAAAAGTATGATTACCTGCATGTTACATTTGTTTTAAAAGATTCTTCCTCCAGGCCACCAGATACGTAAAACTTACGGCAAATAGTACAACTGAGATAGAACTCAAAGGCATAAAAATAGCTGCCATTACGGGCGATAACTTGCCACTGACTGCCCAACCAACACCTATGAAATTATAAACTAATGATAATAGGAAGCTTAGTTTTACTATTATTAATGCCCATTTACTAAAGTTTAAAAACAAAGGCAGCTTTTCAAAAACCGAAGCATCCAAAATAGCATCAGAGGCCGGAGTAAAGGATTGTGAATCTTCCGAAAGTGCAATACCGATATCGCTTTGTCTCAGTGCTCCCGCATCATTTATTCCATCACCGATCATGATGGTTCTCTTTCCTTTTTCTTGTAAATCTTTTATAAAATTGAGTTTATCGATAGGTTTTTGTTCAAAAAAGAGATGGGTCTTTTCAAATTCGCTGGCCAACATAGAGGCATCTGTATTTTTATCACCAGAAAGCAGGAATAAGCCAAATCTGGATTTTAGTGTATTTAAAACCTGCTTCCAATTTTCCCTGTAACCGCTTTTTATTTGAAAGAAGCCCTTTATTTCGCCATCAATGGCTAACCAGGCACGAGCCGTGTTGTCCCTATTATCTATCGGTACGTTTACAAAGTAATCGCTGCCCAATTGGTACAAATGATTTTTGTGGTTTGCACTAATTCCTTGCCCTTTTTCTTCTTTTATTGTAATGCCGATTTCATCCGGATTATTTCCTAAAAAATTGGAAATGGCCTTGCTCACCGGATGCACCGAAGAGCTTGTCATGGCTTTGAGTATCTGATTTTCTTCATCAGTTAGTGTATTTCCAAGGTACACCACTTCTTGTTTCGAAGCATTGGTCAATGTGCCGGTTTTGTCAAAAATCAAGGTGTCTGTTTCATTCATTAATTGAATTACTTCCTGATTTTTTACATAAAATTTATTTTTACCCAGAATACCCATTACCGTACCCATTGTAAATGGCATAGAAAGCGTAAGAGCACAAGGGCAAGCCACCATAAGTACGGCCGTCACAGCCGGCCAAATCACCGAAACATCGTGCTGATACCAATAAAGCCCGGTAACTAATGCGATTGCTAAAGTGATATAGGTGAAATATTTGGCGAAATTGTCCGCCAATTGGGTATGAGCTACTTTCTTCTCTTTTTTATAATTATCCTGATTCCAAAGCTGTGTAAGATAGCTTTGTGAAACTTCCTTATTTACCAGCACTTCGATGGCTCGTCCTTTTTGTCGGCCACCGGCAAAAACCTGGTTGCCAATCCAAATGCTTTCTGGTTCACTTTCGCCGGTTACAAAACTGTAATCAATGTGGGCGTGTTCACTTAAAAGGGTAGAGTCTGCCGGTATAAGTTCTTCATTATGAATGATCATTGTATCGCCTTTTGCAATATCAGCCACATTCTTATAATCAGTGGAAGTGCCATTTTTTACCTTTACAGCGAGCGGAAAAAACGACTTATAATTTCGCTCAAACGAGAGAAAATCGTACGTTTTCATCTGAACCCATTTACCTACCAACAGAAAAAATACCAATCCTGCCAGGCTATCCCAATATCCGGCTGAATGCAAGAATAAAGTTTCGTATGTACTACGCACAAAAAGTGCAGTAATACCCAAAGCTATTGGAATATCAACACTCAAAATTTTGCTATTATGTTGCACGAGATCTCTTATCGATCTCCAGGCTCCCTTCAGGTAATCTATTGCACCAAAAAAGAAAACCGGCATGGATAAAGCAAAATTGAGATATAGGAAAAATGCCTGATAGCGGGCATCTACGTTATTTTCTAAATCCAGTTTAAAGTATTCAGGAAAGCTGAGCAGCATGATATTTCCCATGGCAAATCCGGTTACGGCAATTTGCAAAAGAAGTTTACGGGATTCTGAAACATCTTTTTTGTTGTCTTTTTCGGCACTTTGAAGAGAAATAAGAGGTTCATAACCAAGTGTGGCCAGCAATTCCACTATTTCTTTAAGACTTACCTTTTCGGGATCATAGCTTACACTTAATTCCTTTTTCAAAAACTGTAGCCTGGAATACAAAACACCGTTTCTGATTTTATGAAAGTT
Organism: Jiulongibacter sp.; assembly: GCA_024645245.1. Taxonomy (GTDB): domain Bacteria; phylum Bacteroidota; class Bacteroidia; order Cytophagales; family Spirosomataceae; genus JAHEBN01. The sequence continues at coordinate 9,231 of JAHEBN010000125.1, forward strand.
TTCAAGCAACCAAACGCAACTGGAGCAATGAACACCCGGTAAATAGAAGGTAGCTTTATTAATGTTTTTACTTCGAAAATCCAAAAGGCTTTCCTCAATTTCCGGCTTATTCAGGTAGTCGAATTTACCTTCAAAATTTTTACTTTTCAGGCTTATACCTGCGTTTTTATTTAGGTCGTAATAGCCGCAAAGATTATTTTCAGAAAGTATCTCGAAAACCGTTTTACAGCCAATACAACAAAAATGTTTTTCCTCAAAAACCAGACTTTCTTCCACACATACCTCACCACAGTGATCGCACAGTATTTGGGTTGAAACTTCTTTTTCGAGCAGCATTTTTGGTGATAATTATTCGGATACAAAAAAGCCACTCAAAAAAATGTAAAATCATGCATCGGCTCATATTAGTACATGATATTGATCATATTTTACAGATCGTAAATATTGGGTACATGTACTATTGCACCAGAAGTATCCACATAGTCAGGATAATAGACAATAAATACAGGGATTTCTTTAAGCAGTTTTATTACCTGCGGTTTTTGGTTGATCAGGCAGAAATCCATCAGTTCCTGATTTATTTCAATTTCAGGATGAAGCATATGAGCCAGTTCCAAGGGTTTTTCCAATCGAATACAACCATGGCTAAAAAAACGGCTAGGTACCTGAAACAGACTCTTACTGACCGGATTATGCGGTGTGTCGTGCATATAAATGCTATATGGGTTCTGGATGTTAATTTTTAATAAGCCAAGTGCATTATCGCAGCCGGTGCCTTGTCTTAATGTATAAGGAAAATTAGTTTTGCTAAATGATTTCCAGTTGAGGTTTTTTGGATCAATTGCTTTGCCTTTTGTGTCTATTACCTCAAAATTGTTACGATCCAGATAATTCAGGTTTCTTTTGATTTTGGGTAAAAGTTCGTTTACCGTTATTTTCCGTGTAGGTGTCCAATAGGGGTAAATCATAATGGCATCGGCGAAAGTAGCCATAGGTACGGTTTGATTTTGCCTTGTTCCAGCTATTATTCGCATTTCAATTGCCAAGGTATCATTGCTGTACATCTTTAATTCACCTGCTGCAATATTTATCATGACGAAATCTTTTATGTCAAATCTTTGTATCCAATGGAAGAAGTTTCGGTAAGGGATAAGGTCTTTATTTTCTGGTTTCCGGCATAATATTGCCAAGGTATCGTAACCCGCTACTTGAGGATTTAAATTGCTTAAATTGATTGGGTTTCCGGGGTTATCAATATAGGTTTTAGCCCAATTCACAGCCTTAGTACTATCCGTATTTTCTTTTAAATTCAGAAATTTTAAATGATCCGGTCGCCCTCCGTATTGATATAGCAGAGCAATTTTCATAGCCTCCATTTCTGCTTCTTCCAATGTCGAAATGTTGCTGGGAATAGTATAGTCCAACCTGCTTTCAGATACTAAATTTTGCAGGACCTCGGTATGAAAGCCAGGCTCTTGTTGTGCCAAAATCGGCAAATAAAAACCCAGGTGCATTAAGATGCTTAAAATCGTTCGCATATAAGAAAATAAACTTAAAGGAAGGCATTTGGAGCCACAATTGATATGATTTACGGCATAAAAATCCTTTTACCGGATGATATGGAATTAAATACAGAGAAAAAATGAAAAATTTATCACTATAAGTCAATCAAATATTTCCTTCTGATTGGATTAATCAAAAACTTCTTTTGCATGGTAAAGCTATCCGGACTTACTTTTTGAAATACGGATTCCCATTCTTTAAATCGTTCAGGCTCGGCTTCTTGAAATTTTTGACGATCAATTTTTTTGTCCAACAAGTATACTTCAAATGTCATTTCAGTATCCATAGCGATTTTTTAATTTATTAATGGGTTTCTCGAAAACAAACCAGGAAATGCTCGCGATTAAAATTACTGCCAGATACAAAAATAAAACTTTAACTGGTAGACTGGCTAATACGGTGTTTCCGGAAGATTGCAGCCTATTAACCACCTTAAGAAATGGATTTCCAGCCGGGCTATGGTAAGCATTATATACAAAATTATGGTAGATGTAAATGCCGTAGCTTATTTTACCGATGAATACAAAGGGTTCCAATTCGAAAAATCGGGTAAGGCTATTTGATTTAACCTGACTTATCAGGTAACCGATAAGTAATACAGAAAGTATGGATTCTGCAAGCCGGAGAAATATAATTGAAACCAGATTATGCCCTTCAGAAACTTCTTTTATTAAAAAAACCGTGGCACAATAAATGAACAAACCTAGAAGTATTGATGCTGGTTTCCTTAAAAAACTAAGGATATTTTGTTTCTGATAATATGCTGCATATGCCAAAATTCCTCCCAGTCCAAAAGCATCTAAGCAGGTGGGCATCAATACGTATGGGGTAATCCAGGAAGCCCCGGAAAAATAGAAATAAGCCCTTATTGAAACAGATATAAGGATAAAAAGGCCTAATGTTTTGGCTAAATGTTTTAAAGGTAAAAATAATACCACAAAAGGGAAAAATATGTAAAACTGCTCTTCTACTGCCAGTGACCATAGGTGGTCTACCGAGCCTAGCCAATGTGCCTTGATACCGATATAATTATTGGTCATGTAAGTAAAAAGCCAGAAAGCTTTTTCTCTAACGGGTGGCACATTAAAAAGTATTAAAATAAAAAGTGTAAGGTAGTACACCGGAAAAATACGGATGGTACGCCGGATGTAAAATTGCTTAAGCGAAAATCTATGACCACGATTAAGAGCTGAATCTTTTTCCTTAGCTGAAAGTAAAATGCGGGTGATCAGAAATCCACTTAACACAAAAAACATACAAACACCCAGATATGCGGCAGGAAAGCCGATTTTGTCGCCTGACCAATGATCTGCCAATACCAGCGTAACTGCCAGAAATCGAACACCATCCAGTGATTTAATGTAGTTGTTTTTCAAGTTTTACCAGTTTTTGGGTGCTTGGGTGTAGGGTTTTCCTGTTATTCTTAAGGTTTTCACTGCGTCATAAAGTTTCGAATTATTCTCCAGGTAATATACCTGATATATTCCATCCGGGAAATTTAATAAAGAATAATCTCCGAATTTCTCCGCTTTGAAATAGCTATAAATTCTTTTTAAATAATTGCTTTGAGGTACCTTTTCCATGTGAATGAAAAATTGATGATTTTCACCTGCTAACACTACAAAATCGTTGTTTTTATCCTGGTATTTAGTTTTTGAATAAAAACTTATCTTATCGCTGGTGAGTGATATACTGTCTATTTTTGAAGGATCTTCAATCGCCAAATCGAAACTTAAATTTTTGGGGATCAATTCATTCGGAACCTCGTACGCATTTATAATTTCTGAATTTCCGGGAATCAATTGGTTTGCTAGTTCTTCATTTCTTACGCCGTAGGTATTTTCAATGTTTTGATAATCTTTCAAAATAGAATTTACATAGATTAATGCGACCAGACAAAAAATCCCGGTTTGCATTTTGGGTAGCCATTTTTCAGGAAATAGATCTTCAATTGCAAGGAAAGAAACCAACAATAAAATACCAGAATAAATAACATACTTACTGGAAAGCAAAGTAGCAAGACCGTATGAAGATCGCGTGTAGGTTACAATTAATAAGGTAAGAATTGAAAATAATGCGGTGCTCAAAAGAAACAGTTTGGCGGGGCCTGGCTTTTGATTGTTGAAATAATTGATTGTAAACTGAGCCAATAAGCTTAGCAGTAAGAATAAAATTAGCAGACCACCAAAAAAAGGCAACCATGATCCCAAAGTTGGTATACTAAATAAGGAACCTAAAGTCGACACAAAAAACAAAGCCATTTTTAAAACGGGAATGTGATCGCTTAACTGTGTTCTGCCCGGAAAATTATAGAAGAAAATAATCAGAATGATTAGCGTAGCTATAAACCACAGGCCACTTTCTTTCCATTTTTTTTGAAAGATTAAAATTAACATGCCTATTGGTAGTGCCAGAATACCATTGCCACTTGTAAGTAGTGCAGCTACTGCCAGCAAAAGAGCCGCATAGAAACTTAAACCTATCTTTTTGGATTTGCTGGTTCTTTGAAATGCCAACAAAAAAAAACAGAAAATGGATAAAGTAATTACCCCGAAATTTTGGATGGAAGCCATACCCCATAGAGCATTTTCATATT